>CAJQNM010000486.1 GCA_905479665.1 uncultured Saprospiraceae bacterium | reverse complement strand
GACAATGCATTTCCACGTCGCAATTGGGATTCACATGAAGACCTCAAAAAAGACCATGGAGAAATGGCCGCGAGTATGGACAAGCCTGCAGCAGCCTTGCTGATTGATCTTAAGCAAAGAGGGATGCTCGATGACACCATTGTCTATTGGACCACGGAATTTGGCAGGATGCCTTGTAGCCAAGGCAGTCGAGGTCGCGATCACAATCCATTTGCCTTTACCTCCTGGATTGCAGGAGGAGGCATAAAAGGAGGGGTGACCTATGGCGCTAGTGACGAGTGGTCATACAAGGTAGTGGAGAATGCGACCTATTGCTATGATCTCCATGCCACTATCCTGCATCTCTTAGGTATTGATCACGAAAAACTGACGGTGCGGAACAGTGGCATTGATCGCCGACTGACCGATGTGCATGGGCATGTTATTCCAGAAATTTTGGCCTAGCAGTTTTCAACAATGAGATATATGTGTCATGGTCAAAGCGACGAGAGGACCTCTTTCCATATTCCCTCAGATAATTCATGCCTTAGTGCAGGACCATTTTTTGATCGACTTTGATTGTTCAGAATGGCAATACTTACTTTATGAGAAGGCTCATAAAACATATGCGCACCATAACCTCTCACTCCACCCGTATGACCCCACGTGGTCTTGCCCCCATATTGATTTTTTCTTGTACCCAGTCCGTATCCAAGAAAAATAGGATGTCCATACTCAAAATAAGAAGTCTGCATTTTTCGCTGGGAACTATCCGACAGGGCATCCCCTTGATAAAGGTGGTAAGCCCACATTGAGAGGTCGGATGCAGTTGCAAATATTCCTGCTGGGCCATAAAACACACTGTGGTAGGCATCTCTATATTCCCCCGATATATCCTCTAAGGCTCCATCCCCATCACTATCTCTCCAAGCCGCTGCAATAGGTGCCTGAACATTCTCACTTCCTTCAAAATATATATTATGCAACTGGAGGGGATCCCAAAATCTACTTCTCATTACATCCCCCAAGACCTGCTGAGTCACCTCTTCCACAACAAGGGCAAGAAGCAAATAATTAGAATTAGAGTATTCATGGGTTACTCCAGGTGTGTTGATGGGTTCGCCAATAAAATTTACCAATTGTTCAGCCGAAAGGCGGTGATCAAGATCAGCTTCGACCGTCGCCCAAATATCTGGATGCTGTAAGTAATCCTTAATTCCGGTGAAGTGCGTAAGTAGTTGAAATAGGGTGATTGATCTGTCTATATTAGGAGAATTGAGAGGCAACCATAGACCCACAGAATCATCCAAACTTAACAGGCCTTCTTCCTCTAATTTCAGTATCGTCGCGGCGACAGCAGTTTTCGTTACACTACCTACCCCAAACTTCATGTCACTAGATATGGGTTTGCCAGCGGCCGATTCACCACCCACTAAATTCCATCTCTCTTCTCCGTCCACTCGAATGGATACCGCAACACCAATCAATTTGTCATCCCCTCCAATCTTCTCATCAATGAGTAGTTGTAAGCGATCGGCTGTAGTTGGTTCTGGTACAAGTTCTTGATCCTGGTCCTTCTGGCAGCTTAAGAAGAAAAGGACAATGCAATAAATACCTATTGTTAAAATTCCTTTGTTAAAATTCATCGGCGATAACGCTTGTCGACCTGTTTAGAAAATCCCTTGTGACAAATCTTCAGTTCTAAGAAGATCTCGGCGAAAAACTACAAATGCCCCTTCTTCAATTCCTTGAACGCATAGTCTACCGCCCGCGCTGTCAGAGCCATATATGTCAGAGAGGTGCTTACGTTACCGGATGATGTCATACAAGATCCATCCGTAATGAATAAATTTGGCACATCATGACATTGGTTAAACGCATTTAACACAGAGGTTTTGGGATCTCGACCCATCCTGGCGGTACCCATCTCATGAACGGTGTTGCCAAAAATCGGCTCTGACTCACTCATCGAAATATTTTTCAAGCCTGCGACCTCGAGCATCTCACCAATTTGTTCTTTTATATCTACTCGCATCAGGCGTTCGTTATCACCATAGGCGGCCGATATTTTTAGCATCGGCAATCCATGAGGGTCTTGATTATTCTCATCGATGGTCACTTTGTTTTCAAAATGAGGGAGCGTTTCAGATTGGCAACCCAATGACATCACCCACGGTCCGTATTTAGTCATCTTTTCTTTTAGCGCTGCCCCTATTCCAACTTGACCTGTATTTAATTTAACCCTTGAAGCACCACCCCATACACCATATCCACGCAAAAAGTCCATTTCTTGAGTGGCGATATTTCGGAAGCGCGGGATGGCGACCATGGCAGGTCGGGAGCCATGGTAAATTCGGTCTTCGTACCCTTCGAGTGTGCCTGATCCACTGATGCCACCATGATGATCCATGAGGTAATGCCCCAGGACGCCACTCGAATTGGCCAGACCAGTTGAAAATCGGGAGGTTTTTGAGTTTAATAGAATGGCAGTAGTCGGAAGTGTCGACGCACAGAGAAAGATCACCTTGGCAAAATACTCCGTGGTTTCTTTGGTTTCTGAATCAATCACGCGAACTCCAGCTACACGATCTTTCTGCTCGTCGTAGATGACAGATTCGACCAATGCATGTGACCTAAAAGTTAAATGGCCGGTGTCATAGGCAGCGGGCAGGGTGGAGCTATTGCTTGAGAAGTAGGCGCCATAAGGACAGCCCCGATGACACATATTTCTGGCCTGACAAGGACCGCGTCCCTTAAATTGGCCAAGTTTCGCTTGGGTGATGTGAGCAACCCGATTCGGAATTAATTTGCGGTCAGGATAGTGGGATTCAAGTCTGTCCTTAATGACTTTTTCCCCGGCATTTAATTCAAAAGGAGGTAAAAATTGTCCATCAGGAAACTGCCAAATATTTTCCTTAGAGCCAGCTACACCAATAAATTCTTCCACATAGTCGTACCAGGGAGCGATGTCCTTGTAGCGTATGGGCCAGTCCGTACCTACCCCATCTTTGAGGTTCGCTTCGAATTCTAAATCACTGAAGCGATACGCACCTCGACCCCATAGCAGCGATCTACCACCCGTTTGATAACCCCTAAACCACCGGAAGGGCTTTTCCTGCACATAGGGATGCTCCTTATCATTGACAAAGAAATGTTTACTGCTGGCGTCAAAATTATATTTCGTACTCTGGATTGGATATTGGCCCTTCTCCTGCTTGGTTAGATGCCCCCTGTGCTCAAATTGCCAAGGCGCCATTTGGGCCGTAGGATAATCTTGTACATGCTTCACATCACGGCCACGCTCGAGCACCAAAGTCTTCAGGCCTTTTTCTGTCAGCTCTTTGGCCGCCCAACCACCGGTCATTCCAGAGCCGACGACAATGGCATCATATGTATGATCGTTTTTCACTCCATTTACATTTCATTTCCAACCTCAATGATGCGATCAGCAGATAGCGGAATGTCGCCTTGATACGATCCCGGTATGGGACGATATTTTAAATTCTGTTTAATTCCCTCTTCGGTCGAATAATAAATACTGATGCAGAGTTTTTTGAACGTGTAGTAGAAAGGAATTTTGCCTCTATAATCGGCTCCCATCACCTCATGATCAATCGGCTCCAAGTAATCATATCGCTCATTGGTCGCAAGTTCCGGAAAGGACTTTCCAGTTGCTGCCTCACAATCAATATTGAATTGACTCAGTCCCTCAAGCAAATGTTCCTTCGCTTCTCTTGACAAAACATCCTGGAGGAGGAGATCCATAAATTCTGGCACCTTCACTTCACTTGCAGAAGGAGATTGTGTTCTTGGCAGGATCGTATCTGCTATGGCTTTGGTCAGTTCAAATTGTGTCGGACTAAATACCAGCAGCTCACTTGATATGGCAGAGTCTGTGGCGCACCCCTGCAAGGCCGATAGAAGTCCCGGACCGAATATAGCTGACGCTGCGATCCATCCAGAGCTATTTAATATTTGCCGCCGCTTCATGTTTAGTGGATCTCATTCGAATATGGGAAAGTACGAATTTCGTGATCCCACAATGACAAATGTTTGCATCGTAACGACCTACTCCATAGGTCTCACTGCTGGTGGTCTCGTCAGGAGCATAGTAAAGTGCGTCTGAGAAGCCCCAGGGACTGAAGGCCCAAGGTTTCTCCCAAATATACCCGAATGGGTATAATATCTTCAAATCAACCCTTCGTTATACCTCTAAGGGTACACAAAAGGAAGTATTGAAACTATTTATACCCGAACGGGCTTATATAGATCGGAGCAACTACATTTATACCCGAAAAGGTACACAATGGAAGAAAATAAGACAACACTAAGTGAATTTGTGAAGGCGAAAAGGAAATCTTTGAAACTAACTCAGAAAGAAATGGCGAAAAAAGCTGGGGTTGGGTTACGGTTTGTAAGAGAATTGGAACAGGGAAAACCAACATTAAAAATGGATAAGACCAATCAAGTATTAGACCTATTTGGCTATGAATTAGGACCGCAGAAATATCTTAGAAGATGAGAAGAGCCAAGATATATATGTATGACTCACTTGCGGGTATGTTAAGTGAAGACGATGAAGGATATCACTTTAGCTATGATCGCCAATACTTATCATCAGAAGACCCAGAACCAATAAGTCTCACCATGCCACTAAAAGAAGAAACATACTCAAGTAAAATTCTTTTTCCATTTTTTGATGGATTAATTCCAGAAGGATGGCTTCTAGATATCGCAGCAAAAAACTGGAAACTTGATGTCAGAGATAGAATGAGTATTCTCTTAGTAACCTGTGTTGATTGCATTGGAGCTGTTTCAGTTGAAGAAATAAAAGACAATGAAAATAAATAGGTGTCTATATTGTTATGAACAACTAATTGATGAGGGCCATCTCAGGCATGAATATCACCAGAGTTGCAGCAAAATATTCTTCGGAACTAAAATCCCACCAATCATTGAATACTCGCAAAGTGATATAGTAGAGTTAGCCAATAAAGTGGTCAAGAGCCAAAAGACAATAACTGGAGTGCAACCAAAAATTTCGTTGGGGAGAAGTAAAATGATAGAAGATTCAAAAGTTGAAAAATTCACCATCGTCGGATTATGGGGACAATATATTCTCAAGCCTCAAACTGACTTATATGAAGAACTGCCCGAAATAGAGGACACGACGATGCATTTAGCAGAAAGTGTAAAAATAAATACCGTACCGCATTCATTGATTAGATTAAAATCTGGCGAACTGGCATACATCAGCAAAAGAGTAGATCGATCAAAAATTAGAAAGTACCACATGGAAGACATGTGTCAATTAACAGAAAGACAAACAGAGCATAAATACAAAGGGTCTTACGAACAAATCGCCAAGGTTATTAATACATCTAGTTCAAATCCTGGATTCGATCGAGTAAATTTTTATGAACTTGTCCTATTCTGCTATCTAACTGGCAATAACGACATGCACTTGAAAAACTTTTCCCTACTAAAAGACGAAACCAAAAAATACAATTTATGTCCTGCTTATGATCTAGTTGCATCAGAATTAGTCGTCGAAGGAGATGATGAAGAATTAGCATTAAATCTTAATGGCAAGAAGAAGAGGCTAACCAAGAAAGATTTTGAAATAGCCATGGACACGAGCGGAATTAACCCAAAGGCAGTACAAAATATATTTGCCAAATTCGAAAAAATCAGTACAACTTGGTTTAAAATAATCGACAAGAGCTTTTTATCGAAGGAAACGAAACATGACTACAAAGAAATGATAGCAATGAAATTTAAACTTCTATCTAAATGAGTCGATTTCAATCCATAGCTGGCCCCACAAGTAACCATCGCTATCTTCAGCATATTTAGTTAGCAATGCCGTAAACTGAGGCAATTAAAACGTACATCATTCTAGGATGAGCCCCTTGAAAACATGACTTAGGTCAATGCTCCATCATCATCTCCCCCGCGGTGATCCGCACGGACAAATGGTTTTCTTTGGGTGGCAATGGACACGTAGCAAATTCCGTAAATACGCATGGTGGATTTTCGGCTCGATTAAAATCAATCAGCGTACGATTATTTGCATCGACCTTGGGTACATAGAGGTATCGACCTCCTCCATAGGTCTCATGGTTGGTGGTCTCATCAGAGAGCATGACAAAGTACGTCTCACTTCCACCAAAAGGCATCAAGGTAAAAGGAGTGCCCTCGATTTTAAAATGGAGGGTGCCTTCTGAAACATAGATCACATCCAACCCGATGATGTTCTTTACCACGATGGTGTCTCCCTTGCCCTCCTCACTGAGCTCTGCTGGCACCACCCATTTCTGGTCCGATTCAAAGTGAGCAACTTCGGCAAGACGATGGTTTTTACTTCGGTTCAAATCCCGTAGTCGCAGTAAATGGAGATCGCCGCGCTTTATGATCATGAATTGATAGTTTTCAAAACCAACCAGTGTTGGGCCTTCTTGGCTGGCGGTCGTAAGCAACGTAGCTTCCGAAACCGGCAGGCCATCAATTTCGACATGCACTTTCGTCCTTAGCTGTACAGCGTTATCGACAATAGTCAAGGTTCCGAAATCGGCAGGAAAACCGGTTGGTAACTCGACGTCCATGTTCTCATCGCTGCCGAGCGTGTGTTCTAGAGCGTTGAGGCGGTACAGGCCAGCAAGCGAAAGCCACCCATCTTCCGCGTTCAAATTAGCAAGTCGCTGGCTGCGCCATGCTGCCAAATCCGTGAGATAGGTCGACTGATCCATTTTTGGATGACAAGCAGTCACAAGGACGAGAAACCACAGTAGGCAGATTTTCATGCCAACTAAGGTAGCTCAGAATAAATCAGGACGCAAAAAGTCTTCATCTCCAAGCAACCAATAGATCTCGAATTGTATCTTATCCATATTCTTCTACGCGAACACAGTAAAATAAGTCAATCTATGCGCTACTTGTTCGTACTGCTACTATGCTCTACCTGGGCGCACACTTTTGCCACAACCTACTATGTGTCTAATAGCGGCGCCAATTCAAACTTGGGCCTGAGCTGGGCAGATGCCTTTTCCACCCTGCAGAAAGCAGCAGATTTAGTCGGGCCGGGAGATTGCGTGCTCGTCGCCGATGGCACCTATGCCGGATTTGATTTGCGGGACACGGACGGCACTGCCGCAGCTCCCATTGCATTTGTTGGTCAGGGCGATAGCGTGATCATTAATATGCCTGGGCCTATCCGTCAGGACGGAATTAATGTGGAGGGCGTGGATCATGTGGAAATAAATCGTTTTAAGGTTGTGGGGATGGTGAATGGAGGCAATGGCATTCGCATTGTCCTAGCCGATCATTGCAGTGTACGCAACTGCATCTGTGACCAAAATGACGAGCGCGGAATATTTACTGGATTTACCGACGATATTCTCATCGAAAATAATATTTGCACTAATTCTATCGATGAGCACGGCATCTATGTTTCCAATAGTTCGGATCGACCCATCATCCGCTACAACGAGTGCTACGGCAACAATGCGATCGGCATCCACATGAATGGCGATGTCTCAGCAGGAGGAGATGGCATTATTTCAGATGCGCAGGTGTATGGCAATCTTTTGCACGACAATAATCAGGCTGCAGGAATTAATATGGATGGCTGCCTGAATCCGCTCGTCTATAATAATTTGATCTACAACAATCATTTCGCACAGGGCATTGCCCTTTTCCAAGAGGATGGAGCAATGGTCACCCAAGGCGCAAAAATATTTAACAACACCATCATTGTCCCATCCGATGGCCGCTGGGGTATCTTACTACGTGACGGGTCGAACCTGAACACGGAGATCTATAATAATATCATTATTAATCAGCATGCGTGGCGCGGCTGTATTGCAGCAGATGAGATCGATCAGCTTACGTCAGACCACAATATCCTGCAGGACAAAATGAGTAATGATGGTGATGGCAGTACCATCACACTCTCCGAGTGGCAGGCCCTAGATCTAGACGAAAACTCCCAACTGGCTGATCCACTGACTGATCTATTCGTCGATTCTACCAACAATGATTTTCGACTACAGGCAAACGCACAGGCCATCGATGCCGGCACTGCGGTGGTAAGTAATTTGGTCGGGACAGATCTCGATGGCAAGTTCCGACCGCTCGGCGTAGAGTTCGACATAGGATGCTATGAATATGGAGCTGGCGTGTGCATGGCCATTGTATTGAGCCCCGACGAAATAGAAGTCATGCCCGCAGCGCCATCAGACCTCTGGAGCATTTCAGGAAGCACCAATGTCTTCACCATAAGGATCCTCAACTCCAGTGGGCAACTATACGATGATCTTACAGTGAGTCCGGGACCAATTTTTATTGATCAGGCGGGGTTGCCTCCTGGCAGGTATTACCTTGAGGTTTTTGGTCTTGTAAATGAAAGTTGCTATTTTCGGAAGATAATTAAATACTAAATATAGGAGCCCAATCTTATACCTCCACTACTATAAATATTCCGTCCTTAAGGGACAACATATCCGCGAGGAATGAGATGCATCGGTTGGATATTTCTCCACGACCCTCTAATGGTCATTTCAATCATTGCCACGCCCTTGCAGGCATACCCAACAATTAAACT
>CAJQNM010000485.1 GCA_905479665.1 uncultured Saprospiraceae bacterium | reverse complement strand
CCAGCTTCATCACTCCAGAAATAAATGCTGTATTTAATTTGCGGCAAAACAATATTCCGGCGGGCGAAGATCCCCATCGCCGACCAGATTGGAGAGATTTCAACTATGCATGGTGGCAGGTCAATTCTTCCAACAGCGATCTTCTCCGTCACAAAGTTGCTGCTGCGCTTTCGGAGATTTTTGTAATCTCTCGCAACTCTGAAGTGGGCCAATATGGCGATGGTATGGCAGACTATTATGACATGCTGATGACCCACGCCTTTGGCACGTATGATGACTTGCTCATGGGTGTCTCTACACATGCGATGATGGGCCACTACTTGAGCCATGCCAACAATCCCAAAACAGATGGAGATATCCATCCTGATGAAAATTATGCACGTGAAATCATGCAATTGTTTTCGGTTGGTCTTTATGAATTAAATCTAAATGGGACACGCAAACAATCTGGAGGCAATGACATCGCCACCTACGACAACGGGGACATTGCGGAAATGGCCAAAATATTTACCGGTTTTGGCTACTACGATGTGATACCCGAGCTCACAGATCCTGATAATCCTTACGATGACGAGCCGCGATTCGGCATGGGGCTCTACAATGCCAATGTCACCGAACCCATGAGAATGTATGATGTCGATGATCCTACGACAATGTACAGGGATGAGGATCAACATGAAGATGGACCGAAGACTCTGTTAAATGGCTTTCCCGTGCCTGCAGGGCAAACCGGTATGGAAGACGTGGCGATGGCGATCGACCATCTTTCTTCCCATCCCAATATTGCTCCGTTTATCGGGTATCGACTTATTCAGCGATTAGTTAAGTCAAATCCTTCAATAGCATATGTGCAACGAGTTTCACAGGCTTTTAATGGATCGGGACTTAATCTTGGGGCCATGGTCAAAGCTATTCTCATGGACCCCGAGGCAAGAGCTTTGACCTACCAAGATTTTTCTACAAACAGTAAACTGAAAGAGACTCTATTTAGATATACTCAATTTTCGCGAATGGTCGATAAATACCAGGTCGATGATCTTAATTGGAATATTAATTATCGCCTTTATCAAGAGGCCAAGCAGGATTTATTCGCTTCGCCAAGTGTTTTTAATTTCTTCCTCTACGACGATTCTCCCAATGGTCCTATTCAGGATGCTGGCTTGGTCGCACCAGAGTTCAAAATCCATGACTCACGTTCGAGCGTTGGATATTTTAATACGGTATTTAATCCAACACGCAGCTGGGGAAGCATCATGAGTACATGGGAAAGTTGGATAAGTGAAAATACGACTTGGGTCATCGACGATTTACTAGCATTGTCTGACGATGCAGAGACCTGGATCAATTGGCTAGATCAGCATATTTTGGGTGGAGCAATGTCAGATTCACTACGCGAAAATCTAAGGGAGATGATGAATGTTTTTAGCCCAAATATTATGTATCACAACGCTCGTGAAAATCGTGTCCGGTTGGGAATGCATCTGGTGCTGATTTCACCCGACTATGCAGTGATGCGCTAATTATTCAAAAAGGAAAAGGAATGTTGGATAAAAATGAATTATCAAGACGAAGGTTTCTCGGCCAGGCCAGCTGCGCTGGCCTGGGGTATCTCACCTTTGTCAATCAGCTGCTCAATCTGAAAGCAATGGGATCGGCTGCAATTTCAAATTCAGATGTGGGAGGCGGAGATGACTACAAAGCAATTGTATGCATCCTGCTGGCAGGCGGAAATGACTCCTATAATATGTTGGTGCCCTACGATACCAATAGCCATGATGAATATGTTATAGCACGATCTGGTCTCTACGATGCTGCGGGAGGCTCAGGCCTGGCCATTCCCAGATCGGAGTTGGCCGGGACCATATTGAATACCAATATCGGTGGTAAGCAATGGGCTGTGCACCCTTCGATGACCGGCGTCCAATCGCTCTATGATTCCGGGCGAGCAGCTTTTCTCACCAATGTAGGTACCCTGGTTAAGCCGACTACGCGAGCGCAATACGAGAACGATGTAAACAACAATCCATTGGGCCTTTTTTCACATGCTGACCAAATACAGCAGTGGCAGACAGGGCTCCCGCACGAGCGCTCGGCCAAAGGGTGGGGAGGGAAAATTGCAGATCTGATTGGAGATTGCAACACTAATGACCAAATATCGATGAATGTCTCGCTCTCTGGCAGCAATATATTTCAGTCGGGGAGGACAACAATCGAGTATGCCATCGATCCTTACCGAGGTGCAATCGGTATCGATGGGTACGAGCCAGCTTCAGACTGGATGGTTCGCGAGGCCAGTACCAAGGCCATCGAAAATATGCTCACCGATACCTATGCGGATATTTTCAAGAAAACCTATGTCAACACAGCCAAAAGTGCCCTGGATGGCTACCTGCAGTTTACCGATGCGCTTGCAAATGCGGTGACATTTCCGGAAGGCACGTTTCCCGATAGTTACTTTGGTGCTTCCATGGAAATGATCGCACGAACCATCTCCATTCGAGAGGATCTTGGATTTAAGCGACAAATATATTTTGTGACGGTAGGCGGCTGGGATCACCACGACGAAGTGATCAATAACCAGCAAGCAATGCTCGGTATGGTCAGTGAAGCCATTACTAGTTTTCAAAATGCCTTAGGCACGATGACTGGCGAAGTAGAGGATAAAGTGCTCACCATGTTCATCAGTGAGTTTGGCCGTACACTTAGATCAAATGGCAACGGATCTGATCATGCCTGGGGAGGCAACACCATGGTTTTTGGTGGAAGTAATTTACTCAATGGCGGACAAATTTATGGCAGCTATCCGTCGCTGGCATTGGGTGCTGGCAATCCTATTGAGCTGGGGTTGGGTCGCTTTATTCCCAGCCTGGCCACAGATCTCTATTATGCAGAAGTGGCCAAATGGTTTGGAGTAACTGATAATGGCCCCCAAAGTGACTTGAAGACCATATTTCCCAACCTTGCCAACTTCCCTTACCTGGGTGGAAGTAAACCAGTCGGATTTCTCTCCGGAAACTTCTGAATCATGAAGAATACAATTACCACAGTCCTTGCGACCCTTTTTGCAGTACAAATTATGGTGGGCCAAGCTGAAATAGATCGGCATACTACCAACGCGCACGACGGCTGGATCTCTTGTGCTGCTTCAAACAATCCCAACTCTGCTCATGGCAGCTCACACTGGATACGATATGATTTTGGCCAAAGCTATAACCTGTATGATTTGACAGTGTGGAATATAAATCATCCCGGTCACCTAAATGATGGCATGAAGCGAGTCATCATCGAGACATCGCAAAATGGATCAAGTTGGAATCTAGTCGACACCATCATGGTGCCTCGTGCTCCAGGATCGGGCTTCTATCCTGGTTTTAATGGTCCAGACCTCGGAGGAATTGGCGCCCGATATTTGCTTCTTACTGCCATCGACAATCACGGTGGCGGCTGCTACGGGCTGAGCGAGATACGTGTGTACACCACTGATCAAGTATCCACTAAACTAGACATCGTCATGACACCTTGCGAAAATGACGGCATACTCACCGGCATCAACGGAGGGATAAATCAAGGGGGTACTTACACCGGCGCCGGTGTTATAGACAATGGGGACGACACCTTCGATTTTGATGCGGGATTGGTCGGTCCAGGAAACTATGTGATTAATTACCAATACAGTGGAGGCACAGAGTCCGTGAATGTGGAGGTGCTGCCTTGTGGCCAAGGGACCTGTCCCCGGTGTCCGGAGTGTGGAGGCTACAACCAGGCTACCATAAACAGCACCAATATACCGACAGATACCTATCATGGCGACGAGCTCACCTCGATGGGCCAGGTGATTGGATCCAGCAGGCAAGTGCATTTTAAGGGAAATTCGATTGAGCTCCAACCCGGGTTCCAGGTAGCTTCTTCAGACTACTTTATTGCTTCAATAAATCAGTGCGACGTCGATCTTCTTACCAATTCCGATTTTGAGAACGGCACCAATGGCTGGACCTATAGTCAGTATGCTGCTGCAACCGGAACCTACGCGACAGCAAGCGGTGGCTTTCAAGGAGGAGACGCGCTTCGTCTGGAAGTGACCAATGCCGATGATGCAACTTGGAAAATTCAGTTTGCCCAAAATGGACTCAGCCTCGAAGCCGGAAAAACATATCAACTCTCCTTTGCTGCCAAGGCAGATGGAGGAGGCGATCTAGAGCTCAGTGCCTATCTCGACGTAGATCCGTATACTGGATACGGCAGGATCAATCCGTCTGTCACATCCTTTTGGAAAATGTACAATTTCACTTTTACCGCAGATACTTCAGTAGATAGCAACGTACGAATCACTTTCCAGTTTGGGGATAGTCGAGAGACCGTTTATTGGATTGATAAGGTGCGCTTGACCGAAATATCACTGACCAACAACTAATCAGATAAATGAAAAACTTGATTATAGTTTTAGAAATCGTGTTTGGCAGTATGGCCATAGCCCAGGCCCAAATTGAAGAAATCACGCCCACATCGCGCCAGACGGATGAGCAAGTACAAAAGACGTTTCGCTACACTTCTGAGAGGCAGGACACATTCTCAGTGAAAGTGATCAATCCACATGGTGATATTCAGGCCTTTCCAGTGCGATCTAGACCACTGGCACTTGGCAGCAAGATGGATTTTGGGCTTAACACTCAATTTTGGCTTGATGGCACCTATACTATATTGGTCGAGGGAGAAAAGGGTTTTATGCGGTCAAAGGACTTTCGTATTCGGCGAAAGATAGAATCTAAAAGAAGGTAATACACATATGTATTTATTGCATATGTATAATATCAATATAGTGCCAGTTACTGTGATTTAGATCGCGTTATATGTGATATATAGTTTAATATTAGTTTGTGTAATTATACGTATCTTTACAAGATAATCAAGCGTCAACTCACCACTTACGAACAACGACGGTTTTAAAATTACTTACTTGTGGTACTCAGAAAACAAGCCCAAGAAGAAACATACGTTGTTATTCCTGCCTTAAACGAGGCTTCTCGGATCCCAAATGTGATTCGAGAACTTGAGATCTTAGGATTCAATAACATCGTAGTTGTCAATGATGGCAGTACCGACGATACTTCTGCCATAAGTGATCAGTTTCCCAATGTACGGGTCCTTGACCATATCGTAAATCTGGGTCCTGGTGCATCGACAATGACCGGCATTGAATTTTGCATTAGTAAGGGTGCCAATTATATTGCTACGATCGATGCGGATCATCAAAATCAGCCAGCAGACTTGATGTCCCTCTTGGAGCGGTTGCTCGAGCGCAACAGTGATTTGGTGATTGGATCTCGTTTCCTTCAGCAGAATGACATTCCCTTTCAGCGACTGATCTACAATTGGGTGGGAAATGTTGTAAGCTATATAAAGACAGGTCTTGCTGTGTCGGACTCACAGTCAGGGATCAAAATTATGACTCGTAGTTTTGCTGAGAAACTCTATATCGATCATAACGGTTTCGAGTTCTGCATTGACATCATCAAGAAGGCCAAGCTAAACTCCGCCGAAGTCGATGAAGCTCCTGTGGCAGTGGTGTATACCAAAGAAACACTAGCCAAGGGACAAAACTTTGCCAATGGCGTCATGATGTTAGGCAAGTTGTTCAATCCATTTTCTCAGAAAGTGTAGTCTCTTGAGAGACACTTGTAGCTCTTGAATTGCGTAATGGCTGTGATCTAGGCTGAAGCTCTTTCTGCGTGCTACCCGCAAAAATATTCCGCTTATCTTTACGAAGATGGATGATTCAATCTCAGAAGACGTTGTGACAAGTCCCATCTTATCCACCATCCTATATTTCGATATTTTCGATCATCCACTCAATCTCAGTGAAATCTATCAGTACTGTCCAGAAGAAGTAAACCAAGAACTATTACCAGGGTTATTGCAGGATATGTGTCAATCAGGCCTCCTGCAAGTCTCGGAAGGATACTACGGCGTTGGAAACATGGAGCAAATGGTTGCGCGACGGAGGGCATCCGAGAAAAAAGCACAAGACATGTTATCACTTGCGTATGAGAATGGCCAGTTCATTGAGCGCTTTCCATTCGTGACTTCGGTTTTTCTGTCGGGATCTATCTCCAAAAATGTCATGCATGAGCAGAGTGATATCGACTACTTCATCCTTGCAAAGCATGGGCGGGTGTGGATGAGTATGCTACTACTCAAGCTGTATAAGAAGATTGCATTGCGAAAGCAATCCGAGTATTTCTGTATGAACTATTTTCTCTCTGATCGAGAAATGAAGATAGCAGAGGAAAGTATGTTTACTGCGGTGGAAATTGCTTCACTTCTCCCAGTTAGCGAGGCTGATCTTAAGAATTCGCTGGTTGAGCAAAACCCGTGGGTGAAAAAGACCCTTCCAAACCATCCTTTTCTCTGCGAAAACTCCTCGGTTCAGGGTCGATCGAAAGGATTGGTCATTCGGTCATTTGAAAGCGTTTTTTCTGGATGGATAGGAGGCAGACTTGATCAATTTATCCGGCGCTCCATAGGATGGGTGAACCGCATCAAATTTCGTCAATTTAAAGATCATCCCGATTGGGAATTGATGTTTCGTACGAGCCCCAATCAAGCGAAATTTCACAGTAAGAATCACCACCGTAAAATTCTTAATCTGCACCAGGAACGATTGGCTTCTTCGGAGATCAGTGCCGTAACTACTGTCGACGTATGAATGTCCTATTCACCAATGGGTACTTCTACCGGTATGATCCCAAGCAATGGTCAACGGGGCAGCCTTACCCACCACTAGGCACCATCACCGCAGCAGCCTGGATGAGACAGCACGGATATCAAGTCGATCTTCTAGATAACAATTTGGTGGTGGATGTGGCAGAATCGATTCACAAGTTGCAGCAACAAAAACCAGACTTTCTGGTGATCTATGATGATGGTTTTAACTATCTGACCAAGATGTGTCTGACCAATATGAGGGAGGCTGTGTTTGCGATCCTTGCTTGTGCTAAGAAACTGGGTGTTCATACCATTGTTAGCAGTTCAGACTCAACGGATCAATTTGATGAGTACCATGCACAAGGAGCGGATTTTGTCATTCACGGAGAAGGGGAAGAGACTTTATTGGAACTTGTAAGGGCCCTGGAGGACCAGTCTCCGCTTCCAGACGTCAAAGGCATCAGCTACGTTTTTCAAGGAAGTGTAGTAAAAAACCTACCCAGACAGGTCAAACATGAGCTCGATGAGTTACCTATGGCGGCCTGGGATCTTGTCGATGTAGATGCTTATCGAAAAATATGGATGGATGCACATGGCTATTTTTCACTTAATATAGCTACGACGAGAGGTTGCCCTTTCAAATGCAATTGGTGTGCAAAACCCATTTATGGCAATCGATATAATACCAGATCTCCAGAACATGTCCTTGCCGAAATCAAATATCTCATCAAGGAATATGGAGTTCATTATTTTTGGATGTGCGACGATATATTCGGATTAAAGCCGGGTTGGGTGCAGGAATTTGCAAAGCGAAAACATGAAATGCAATTGCGTTTTGAGTTTAAGATACAGTCCAGGGTGGACCTGATGTTAAAGGAAAACAATTTGAAGGCACTGGTTGATGCTGGATTGCATACCGCTTGGGTTGGAGCAGAGAGTGGCAGCCAGGAGATCCTCGATGCGATGGACAAGGGAACGAAGGTTCAGCAAATCTATGAGGCAAGCCAAAAGCTGAAAGCTCATGGTGTAAAGGTTGCGTTCTTCTTACAGTTTGGATATTTAGGTGAGACCATGGTGGATGTTCGAAAGACAATCAGTATGGTCCTTGACCTGATGCCGGATGATATTGGCATATCGGTGTCTTATCCTCTACCGGGGACCAAATTTTATGAGATGGTGAAAACCCAGTTGGATAGCAAGGCCAACTGGGAAGATTCCGACGATCTTGATCTCATGTTCAAGAGCACCTATCCTCCAGTCTTTTACAAGAACCTGCACCGCTACGTACATCACCGTTACCTGATTAAGAAAGGTGTTCTCGCATTGAGTAAAATTTTCTCAAAACCACGTGAGAAGGTGCGAGAAATATTGCGGATGGTATATCACTTGCCCATGGGAATTTATCGTCACTTCTTGCTAGATTTCTATGTCCGAACAAAATCTTCATGAGTGGCTTTGATGCAGTCGCAAGCACTTACGACACAGATTTTACGAAAACTTTCATCGGAAAAATACAGCGTAAAAGAGTCTGGCGCTACTTGAATCGCCAGATTGCACCGGGCATGAAAGTAATTGAGTTGAATGGCGGTACCGGCGCTGATGCACAGCATTTGGCACGGCAAGGTTGCAATGTTCTTATTACGGATATATCGCCAGATATGTTGGAAGTTGCTAGATCGAAGATCGGTGATGATGTAGACTATCAACTACTGGATTTGAGAGATTTGGCCAATCTTGATTTGCGAAAACGTTTCGACCTGATATTTTCAAATTTTGGGGGGCTCAATTGCATTTCCCAAAGTGGCTTGGCAGATTTGAATGCATTTGCCCGCAATCATCTGACAGAGAATGGTAAAGTAATTCTAGTCATAATGCCGAAGTATAATCTATTTGATCGTTGGTATCGAATCTGGAAAAAGGCTCCAAGAATAGCTCGTGATTCGCAGGTCCCGATACAGATTCGTGTGGGTGAAGAACTGATTGAAACCTATTTTCACAACCCTGCTGATGTCGAACAACAGATGCCAGATTTTCGAAAAATTGTACGTAAACCGATTGGTTTTATTCCTTCGTTTTTTGTGTCATTTCTCAATCATAGACCTTTTCTACGTGCACTGTTGATTAGGGTTGATGGAATTTTATCACTGTTCTCTGGACTCAGTAGTAGGGGAGACCACTATCTAATCCACCTGGAGCGCCGGTGAACCAGCTTTTTGGGAGGTTGTAGAGATGCCCCGTATACTTAGTACTTTAGATTGATTTTATGAGTATAGAAAATTCTGAACCTGGCGTCATCCTCACACATGGATACTTCATGAATGAGGATGAGAAAGAACTGAAAATCAGAAAGCCATACCCTCCTCTGGGTATCCTGTATGTTTCAGCTTATTTGGAAGAAAAAGGAGTCGAAAATTCTATCCTAGATAACACGTTCAGTACACCCGACTTACTGCGGAAAGATCTTTTGCTTGCTCGTCCATTGGTGGTAGGGATTTACTGCAATTTGATGACCAAGCTCAACGTATTGAGTATCATTCGCTTTGTCCGATCCTGTAGCGAGCTTAGTCATACCAAGATCATTCTGGGAGGGCCTGATGTGCGATACAATCTCTTTGAATACTTGAGTACGGGAGCAAACGCAGCGATATTTGGCGAGGGAGAACAGACGATGCTGGAAGTGGTCAGGAGATATCAAAGCAAGCAAGAGGACCTTGCTGGCATAGACGGAGTTGCATTCCTAGAGAAGAATGGAACGTTGGTGAAGGGAGGAGAGCGAGCTCGGATTCGACCCATCGATGATTTGCCCTTTCCCAACCGGAAGAAGATTGACATGCAGCCCTATTTAGACACCTGGAAAAATGCGCATGGCAGCAGTGCGATGACAGTCAGCACTCAACGAGGCTGCCCCTATACTTGTCGTTGGTGTAGTACAGCAGTATATGGGCAGAGTTATCGCCGCCGCAGTGCAGAACTCGTTGCTGCAGAATTTAGAATGCTTAAGGAGACATACGCTCCCGATACCATTTGGTTTGTGGACGATGTCTTTACGGTAAGTCATAAGTGGCTGAAGGAATTTCGTGATGCGGTTATTGCGGCAGATGCCGTCATACCTTTTGAATGCATCTCACGTGCCGATAGGATGACTGAAGAGGTAATCACCTGGCTTAAAGAGGCCGGGTGTTTTCGAGTGTGGATCGGGGCGGAAAGCGGCAGTCAGAAAGTGATTGATCTTATGGATAGGAGAGTGGATGTGAATGATGTCCGCGATAAAATAAGACTCACTCGAGAATACGGTCTAGAAGCAGGCACCTTCATCATGTTGGGATATCCGGGTGAAACCGAGGAAGATATCATGGAAACGGTACAATATCTTAAGGATGCAAATCCCGATCATTTTACCATTACCATAGCGTATCCCATCAAAGGAACAGGACTGTATCAGGAAGTCGAAATGAAGCAGAAGGAGGATCTCGACTGGCTGAAAACCACTGATCGCGACCGTGATTTTGAGCGAGCATATCCACTTAAGTATTATGAACATGCAGTGAAATACGTTGACAATGAAGTACGGTGGCACCAGGCGGTAGTGAGTGGAAATGGCATGACACAAGAAGCCTTAAAGAAAAAGAGTAAAGCGCTTGTATTTCGAAATCTGATGCGATTGTCAAAAAATCAATCAAGTGTACTCTCTCTTCAACGATGATAATCTGGCAACAAGACTCCCTGGTATCTTTGACTGTTATCATCTTGGCCATGCTGGCAGGAAAACGACTGTTGGCATGAAGCGCGGTACCCGGCCTGAGGTTGGAGAGCGACCGTACGACTACGGGAGAAACATTGCAAAAATCATGGTTAGGCTCGTATTGGTAGCGCAGGCAGCCTCTTGCAAGAATGCTCTTGACAAGGTGCATTTACAGATGATCAATCCATTGACCACCTGTCTGGATGTCCCGAGGCTATATTTAGCACGATGAATAAATGAACATAAATGAAAGGGCTATTAATAAAAGGACAAGATACTTGTCATCTAGCTATGATAAGTTCTTGTCTTCATTGATAACACCGATTGGTAATAATTGTCATCCACCATTGTTTATTGCGGGATCAGGAAGAAATGGAAGTACATTGATTTCTAGTATATTGAATAATCATGAAAATATATTCATACCACCTGAGAATAGTATAATACCATTTGCCATAAAATACTGGCTTTTGCATCCTCTTGCCAGCTGGGAAGCCAAACTTGACGTGATATTTAAAGAGCTGGATAAGCCATCAATGTGGAGTCTTGATGTCATTAAAGTGAAATCAAAATTACAAGCATGTAGCTTAGGAGAGAGAAATATTAATTTTCTAATTCATTCGATTTATTTTGAATATGCAAAGGTTCATAAACATAGTAACAATATTATATGGGGTGATAAGACGCCGTCAAATACGGTCTACTTGCATATTATGAAGAAACAATTTGAAAATAGTAAAGTAGTATTTCTTTTAAGGGACCCAAGGGCTGTAATGAGTTCACTCTTAGAGGCAGACTACTCTTACTACATCAAACGGATAGATCATATGATATGGAGATGGAAAAATTCTTTAAGGAAGTATAATGAAATCAATAGAAAATATCCTAATGAGATTTGGCTTTTAAAATATGAGGACTTTGTGGTTGATCCGGGAAAAATGACAATCCAATTAGTAGATTGGTTGGGATTGCAATGTGATGAAACATTGATTAGGGGAAAAGATAGGAATATGGAGCTTTTGGGAGTAAGTGATGCAATGCATCATCAGAACATAAGAAATGAGATTTCAGTAGGGTCGATAGATAAATGGAAAACTAAACTGGATTTGAAGTGTAAATTGCATGTAGAGAACAGCTTGAAGCACGAGATGAGAGCTCTCAATTATATGTAAGAACCCTCTGCTAGTGATAAATAGATATAATCGTAAATTTACTCGTTCTTCATAGGGGCGCGAAATGGCAAGGACCGATTTACGAGTACGTGCAGCTAGGATGGCACATCATCAGATGCTTAGATTTAACATCGAAGACAAAGAAATACAAGTGATTGACAGAATACTAAAATTGCATCCGACGAAAGCGATTTTCATGGTTCCCATTTTTTTTCTGCTGCTGCGGAGCAACGAGTTCTTCAGGAACTCCTTCAGGACGGAGCCTTTTCGTATCACGTCAAACTTCCCTGGATGATGCACATATTGTTTCTTACACCGGGATTTGCCGTTGATGAAAGTGACACCACTTGTCTTACCTATTTTCAAAATTATTTGCATGGAATAAAATTGCACAAGCCGAATGTCAAATTTTCGGTTCTGGCTCTTCACTATCCAAAAGAAGCCAAGCGCTATTCTTGGTTTGGTGCTGAAATAATTTCGTTGGGAGGTGCAAATCGGCCTTTTCCTAGTCGATTCTACATTTGGCAAAAGGCGATCAGAGTGGCCAAGTCGCTTATCGTTGAGAAAAAAATTACAATTTTACACTCACTATGGCTCAAAGAGTGTGCTCTTTTGGGAAAGTACTTGGCCGGGATATACGATCTCCCTCATTTC
>CAJQNM010000484.1 GCA_905479665.1 uncultured Saprospiraceae bacterium | reverse complement strand
ACATATGCGCAAGGCACTAACCTCGCCTTGCGCATCACTGCTTCCCGCTGGAGTCGATAAAGTCAGACTTTGCATCATCGCGCAATTCTCCCCGAAGTGTGGAGTCGCTCTCGTTCATCACTCCAGTAAGATGAAAACCTAAACCAGTTTCAGTGGGAGTTCCGTCAATCTCTGGCCGGTCAATCTTCGCACTGCATTTCCGATCGCGGCACCAATAGGACCCAGGGGAGGCTCTCCCACAGGACCAGGATAATCTGCACCCTCCAGGAGCACCACATCGATTTCACGAGGTGCGTGCTTCATCAACGCCATTTTATATGCACCATAAATGACCGGAGACAATCTATTCGCCTTTAAATCCATTTCCTCAAACATGGTAGCACTGATGCCCATGCAAATGCAGCCCTCTACCTGAGCGCGCACCTGATCTGGATTTACCGCTATCCCACAATCAAAGGCCGCGGTGACTTTGTGTACTTTGATTTGTCCGTCACTGATCGAGACTTCGGCTATCTGTGCACAGGGTGAACCTCCATCTATCGTGGCTGCAAGACCCATAGCTCTGCCATTTTCAACTCCATCCCGATATCCAGCTTTTTCTACACAAGCCTTGATTACTTTTTTAGCTCGAACACCATACGGATTATCATCAGCGATGGAGTTTAATCTCATTTGCATGGGATCCTGGTTCGTCTTGATGGCCAGCTCATCCATGAAACTTTCGATGGCAAATGCATTGGCCAACAGGCCCAGACTCCTCCAGAAACTAGTGGCAAAAGGTAGATCGACATGGTAGTAAGTCGTCTTGTGCGGGATGGCATCATAAATTAGGGCGCCACCTCTGATCGAACCAATATCAGCTCGCAACATCGTCGCCACACCGGGATCCAAGGCAGAATTAAACAAGGTGTCTCCACTGGCAAACTGATGCTCCAAGCCCAGCACCTCGCCTTCACTGCTGATCTTGGCCTTCATCACATGGTGTGTCGGCGGTCGGAAGGTGTCATTTTGAAATTCCTGTTGGCGATCAAAAAAAGACTTTACTGGCTTGCCTACCGCTTTTGATAGCAAAGCTGCCTGAATCGCATTTGGCGTGTGGAGTCGTCTTCCGAATCCACCTCCCAGAAAGGTTGGTATGATATTGACATCGTCCTTCTCAAGTCCCAAGGCCTTGGCGACCTCGTCTCTGGTAATCATGGGCACCTGAGTGGAAATCTTGATATCCACTTTGCCATCGCGGTATGAAGCCACCGCTCCATTTGGCTCGAGCTGAGCATGCGCTCCAATTGGTGATCGAAATTCCATCGTGAAAATTTCACCCTCACTGTTGATATCTTCTACTGCTTTCCCTGCATTCTGAATGATGGTTTTCTTGCCATTGCCTACCGTGATCTTTTCTTTTACATCCGAGAGGTTCCAATTGGCATTTGGCGTATGGTCAAATTTGATTTTAAGTCTGGCATTGTTTGCTTCGCTGCGACTCTGGGCGACCACTCCGATAAAGTCATCCTCTCTGACAACTTGGACCACACCCGGCATTTTTTCTGCTTCGGTGGTATCGAAATTGGACATGGACGCGTCGATCAAATTTGCCCTCACCACCGATGCGTGCAGCATGTCTGGAAATTCTGCATCCATTCCAAATATTGGTGCACCCACCACTTTGTCGTACAAATCTACTCTCTGTACCGGTTTTCCGACATACTTAAACGAAGACCTTTCTTTCAATGTCGGCGTATCGGGAATGTCCCAATCTTGCACTCCGGCAACCACTTCTCCAAAGGTGAGCGATTTTCCAGCAGCCGAAAAGACTCCATCAGTGAGGCTCAAATCCGAAGCTCCCACAACCAGTTTTTCTGCCGCCTTGGCCCGCAACATTTCTCGCAGGGTAGCTGCCATCTCTCTGAGCGGAACCCACAGGCTAGCGACCGACATGCTGCCACCGGTGCTCATGCCGTCTATGTTGCCAGAGCCCGTCTCCGCATGAACCACCTTGATCCTATTTATATCCACTTCCAATTCTTCGGCTGCCAGCTGTGCCAAAGAAGTGAATGTTCCTTGACCCATTTCTACCTTCGAACTGTGCAGAATAATGGTATTCTCCGGAGTGACTTGCATCCACAGCAAGGGATTTGATGTATCGCCTTGATAGGGTAATATCATGGTTTCACCCAGCTCAAATATTTTCCTGCGCAGGGGATTTCTAGCCAGCCAGATCCCTCCCAACATCAACCCCAATCCGGCACCCGAATATTTAAGAAACGTACGTCTACGCAATCCTTTTTTCCCAGCCGATTTGTTCTCCGTTTGATCAGTCATATTATTTTCGATTTACGGATTAGGTGTTTTCTGAACTAAATTGCACAGCCCGATGGATTGCTTTACGCATGCGGTAGTACGTACCACATCTGCATACATTCAGGATATTCTCATCGATATCTTCATCCGTGGGATTAGGGATCTTGTCTAGCATGGCTGCAGTGGCCATCATAAAACCCGGCTGGCAATATCCACACTGTGGCACGACCTCTTCCAGCCAGGCTTGTTGGACTGGATGCAGCTCACCATTTTTGGACAAACCCTCGATGGTCCTAATCTCTTTGCCTTCCGCATTTTTAGCGGGGTAAGAGCAAGATCGCACCGCCTGGCCATCCACATGAATCGTGCATGCACCACAAGCCGCTTTGCCGCAGCCAAACTTCGTACCCTTTAAATCTAGACCATCTCGTATGGCCCATAACAGCGGTGAGTTGCCGTCAACATCCACACTCTTGAGCGCTCCGTTTATGATAAATGATATTTTCATCTCACTACTTTTCTTGCATTTGAATGATGACACCTAACAGATCTCACATGAGTCTCTATCCAATAATAGTCATCTCATTCAGGGTTAAATCCTGCACAGCACCTTCCGTGGCCTTCTTAAACTCTTCCAGATGGTCGTTGTTCATGTGCTTCTGCCATAGTTCTCTGCTTTCCCAAGATTCATGAAATAGAAAGAGATTATGGTCTTCATTGTCTTGATGAAGATCGTAACTAATGCATCCCTCCTCTGCCCTAGTAATTGGAATCAATTTCAATAATTCAGATTTTACCAGCTCTATTTGCGCTTCTTTGGCAAGAATCCTAGCCACGATTATTAATTTCGACATATCTATCAACGTTTAAATGTTTTCAATTTACCCTCAACTTCCTCAGCCAAGGTCTTGTCCAAATCGGTCTTCTCACGAATGATCCGCTTAAAACTAAACCCCTTCACATCTATCAAATACTAATTCTCTCTGACGAATATCGTAAAGGGCACCTCAAATAACTCTATTTGGAATGATAACGCAGGATTTTTTTTCAGATGCAAGGCCCGCCTAGCAGCCGATGTAGGGTTTTCAGAGATGTCCTTACGTTGATTAGTGAGCCCACTCCGAAAAGGTTGCCAAATCAAAAATGGCTCTTTCGGCGATCTTTTCATTTTTCTCAGTTAGTGTAATTTCTGATAAATATCTATACAGTTTGGCTGGTTCTTTTGCACCAGTATTGCGTTGCAGAACCCCTCATATAGCTCTGCTATACTCGGGAACCTGCGCCTTATCCTGGCACAAAATAACTGCGCCCTTCCTGCATACATACCT
>CAJQNM010000483.1 GCA_905479665.1 uncultured Saprospiraceae bacterium | reverse complement strand
CGTGTGCTCTTCCGATCTGAGATATCCTCTACGAGGTGAGCATGCATCCCTCTATGGGGTATTTTCTTAGCCATTTAAATAATCCCAAAGCCAATCCTGAAGAAAATATTCATCCCGATGAAAATTATGCGCGTGAATTTATGCAGTTGTTTACCATCGGCCTGTATGAATTAAATAATGATGGCACACGCAAGCAAAAGGATGGAGCCGACATACCCACTTATGGTCAAGCAGAAATTAAAGAATTTGCCAAAATATGGACGGGCTTGGGCCCGGGGGGAGTGATGCCCAATATGTATGAGGTCGAGGAGCCTGAGTTTGGCATGGACACTTATCTCGCCGACATGACCGTACCGATGAAGATGTATGAAGAGGAGCACGAGCCAGGGTCGAAAGTTCTGCTAAATGATGTGGTGATTCCAGCCGGACAAACGGGTATGGAAGATATCGGAGATGCCATTGACAACGTCTTTGAGCACGCTAACGTTGGCCCTTTCATCGCTCGGCTGCTTATCCAGCGTTTGGTTAAGTCTAATCCCACTCCCGGATATATTTCACGTGTTGCCTCTGCATTTAGTGACAACGGCGAAGGGGTGAGGGGTGACATGCGAGCAATGATGAAGGCCATATTACTGGACGATGAGGCACGTTCTTGCGACGCACTACGAGATCCCGACCATGGCATGCTGCGTGAGCCACTGGTGCGCTATGCACACTATGCTCGGGCCCTGGATGTGGAGCAATATTATGATCGATTTTGGAACGCAGGCTACGAATTTTGGGGCAGTACCGGTCAGGCTCCATTTGGTGCTCCGAGTGTATTTAATTTTTATCTGCCTGATTTTTCACCCAATGGAAAAATTGCCCAACAGAATTTAGTGGGTCCAGAATTTCAAATTCATAATTCGCGTACCAGTATCGAATTTATCAATCAGGTAAATGGATGGACGATGTACGATAATGTGATGGGCAGCTGGGAAGAAGAAAATCCGGCTCCTTTTGTAAATATGGAGCGACTAAAACAGTTGGCTCGCGATCCGGAAGTAGTCATTAATGAGCTTGACATACTCCTCACACATGGCCAACTCACGGAGCGTACCCGCGACCTTATTCGCATTGCGCTCAATGCTCAAATTTATGGAGACTATCGAGAAGACCGTGTAGAGCTCGCCATTTACCTGATCATGATTTCACCAGATTACGCCATCCTTAGATAAGTCAAAAAATGAAAAAAATATCCAATATCTCGCGACGTAAATTCTTAGGCCAGGCCAGTTGCGGTGCCATCGGTTGTTCCAGTCTGTTTAGCTCATTGGTGAGCCTGAAAGCAATCAATGCTGCCACGGCGGTAAATAGCACAGCCGTCAGCGACTCAGATGATGACTACAAGGCCTTGGTTTGTGTTTTTCTAGCAGGTGGCAACGACTCCTACAATATGCTGATGCCCCGTAGCGGAACATCCCATCAGGAGTATGCCAATATCCGATCCAATTTAGCCATCAGTCAGGATGATATGCTACCCATCCAGCCGCTAGAGGGAGATGGTCGTGATTTCGGAATACACCCAGCCATGGAGTCGGTGCAAAGTCTTTTTCAAGATCGCAAGCTTTCCTTCATTTCGAATGTGGGTACGTTGGTTGCACCAACGAATAAGCAACAAGTTCTAGACGGCACCAATCTTCCACTCGGACTGTACTCCCACGCTGATCAGATTCAACAGTGGCAGACCGGGCTTCCACATGAACGCTCAGGTACTGGCTGGGGAGGCAAAGTCGCCGACCTGATCCGGGATATGAATACCAATGACAAGATCTCGATGAATGTATCGCTCAGCGGGACCAATGTTTTTCAGACCGGAAACGAGACAGTGGAATTCACCCTTAATCCGTACGGTGGCAGTATTGGCATCGATGGCTACGAGACGGAAAATATGTATGACGTCTTCAATATCGAGCGCACTGCTGCGATCAATAGCATGATCGATCAGGAGTACGATGATGTGTTCAAGCAGACCTATGTGGACGTAATCAGGAGATCGCGCGATGGAGATTTAGAATTTAAGGCAGCATTAGAAAGCACCCCGGAACTCGCCACTGAATTTTCGGACAATTATATTTCGGAGAGTTTTAAAATGGCTGCCCGAACGATTTCAGCGCGTAAAGCCCTTGGCATGAAGCGCCAAATTTTTTACATCACTTTTGGGGGCTGGGATCACCACGATGAAATACTGGAAAACCAATATGGCATGCTCAGCGTACTGAGCGATGCCTTGGGAGAGTTCCAAGGTGCCCTGGATGAATTGGCTGTCGCCGATTGTGTCACTACATTTTCTATTTCAGAATTCGGGCGTACACTCACGTCAAATGGAAACGGCACAGATCATGCGTGGGGTGGTAATGTGATGGTGATGGGAGGTCCAGTCAATGGGGGTAGAATCTATGGTGATTATCCAACCTTGGCTGAAAACACTTCGCTCGATCTGGGCTACGGTACCCTTCTACCAACCTTATCGACAGATCAATATTTTGCAGAATTGGCACTTTGGTTTGGGGTCTCCCAAAGCGAACTCGGCACAATATTTCCCAATCTGCAGAATTTTTATGAAGCCGGTAATAATCTGCCGATCGGATTTCTAAGCGCCTAAATGTATATTTGATATGAAATCATTTATTTTAATTATTGGATTTATTGGATTATTATTGAGTGTACAATTGGCTTTTGGACTATGTTATTCTGATCGTCACAATACCAGCTGGTTTGAAGGATGGATATCATGCGATGAATTTCCGAGTCCGAACGAAATTCGCGGTGATGGCCACTGGATATTGTATGATTTTAAGAAGACCTACCGCCTAGGCAATAGTCACATATGGAATGTAAACGACCCACTCCATTTGGCCAGAGGTTTGCAAGATGTGGCTATCGACTATTCCATCGATGGCGACACCTGGGTAGAAGCGGGTACTTATGTTTGGGACCAAGGTTCGGGTAGTTCTATCTATGAAGGAGTCATTGGGCCCAACTTTGATGGTCTAGATGCGCGCTTTGTTTTGATCACAGCCTTATCCAATTATGGTGACGACTGCTATGGTTTTAGCGAAATCCGTTTTGAAGCGGAAGAGCTTGATGATGTCATTGTGACCAGCACTCGTGACCGAGAAAAAAGCAACTGCTTGGAAGTGGCGCTCTATCCCAATCCTGTACATGATCAGGGCAGGATGATGATTCAGACATACTGCGCAGATGAAATCCGCTATTCGGTCATGGACGTGCTTGGCAGGGAGGTTTTTTTCGGCGATCTTCCGAGCACATCTGCCCTCAATGATGTGGTCATTGATGCGCGTGATTTTCCAGCCGGTACGTATCTGGTCTCAGTCAGACAGGGTATACAGGAGGTCCGGAAGCAACTTCTCAAGGTGAGGTAGGTCATCAAAATTCCTCGGGGTTTTATTGCTACAGCCCATGAGCCGCTTTTATGGAAATTTAGCTTTGTCGGATCTTACATAAGTATCACCAAAAAACAAAGATCATGGCCAAGCAAAATTTAAATGATTTTATCCAGGAAAGTCGCGTCGATAGCAAAAATTTGATCGAGATTGAGAAGTAAGTCCAGGTCCAGCAGCCGAAAGACTACTACTATTTTGTACGTAAGGGCTCGACCCTGCTCAACAAAGAGGCTAAAATCTCATTGGTGCTGCCAGCTGGCAATTATCGAGTCCACGTTTCGGCGGTCTATCAAAACAACACGACCAAATCACATTTTGTCGGTCTCACCGTAAACTATCATGTTGATGGTCAGGATATCTGGGAGTAGCGTTCATTATCTCTAAGCAAATAACTTATGCAAACAAATAAAATGGAAATAAATATGAAACAAAGAACAGCACATTTTGCAGCGATCATGATGATCGCGATCCTATTATTACCTGAGCAGTCCAATTCACAAAATCTGGAGGTAGTGGGTCAGGCGAAAATTACTGATACACCTACAGATAATTCGGCAGATCAGATTGTGGTAAAGCAGTCAGACGGAACCCTTGCCGTGCGGTCTGCGGCTAGTTTAGTTCAAAGCCCAGGCAACTACGGCACAGTAGTCAACCCTGTCACCGGGAAGGTATGGCTGGACCGTAATCTGGGGGCTACTCAGGTGGCTACGAGCTCTACCGATTTTGCCAGTTATGGTGACCTGTACCAGTGGGGTCGAAATGCCGATGGACATCAGACTATAGTATGGACTTCTTCCACTACTAGTGATGGAGCTGAACAGAGTTCTGAAACAAATCCGCAAGCAAGCAATTATTTTACTACTGGTGGTTTATTTATAATCGGTAGTTCTAATTGGCTGAGCAACGTTGAAACCCATATGTGGTCTGGCACCGCTGCGGAAAACAATCCCTGTCCTTCTGGATTTCGGATACCAAC
>CAJQNM010000482.1 GCA_905479665.1 uncultured Saprospiraceae bacterium | reverse complement strand
TATTGTCAACGGATGGTCCTGATCACAATGTGATTAAGATAAAACCACCCATGGTTTTTTCGCAGGCTCACGCGGATTATTTTTTGGAGAAATTTTCAAAAACGCTACAGCACAATTTCTTACAAGAATTTTGAGGCATCTGTGCATCACTCTACAGCGATGTGATTTAAAGCGGAAAATCCTCCACCAGCTTATGCAAAAAATCCGTCAAAACGGATGGTTTGAGTAGGATCATCAGTACTACGCCAACCAATGCTCCATAAAAGTGGGCATCATGATCTATGCGATCCTTGACATTTTTGCTGGCATACGACGAATACCATAAATAGAGCACACCACCAATGATCGCAGGAATAGAAATGATACCATAAAGCAAAAGTGATTCCCAAGGATAAATTAAGATGAAGATGAACACGATGCCAGCGACTCCTCCAGAGGCCCCCACTGCCATATAGTTTTCATCGTCCTTCTTTTTGATAAAAGTGGACGCCGAGGCGAGTACGATAATGGCAATGTAGACCAGGACGTATATGACCAATCCTGTAACCTCGCCAAAGAAGGCTTGGAAATGGCGCTCTATGATCTCTCCAAAATTCCAGAAGACAAACATATTGATGAGTAAGTGCACCCAGCCTCCGTGTACAAACCCGGAGGTGACGAGTCGGTAGTATTCTTTATTGCGATGCTCTCGGATCGGCCAGTGGCTGAGGCGGTAGAATAATTGTTGATTATTAAAGCACTGATACGAAATCAGGCAGGTGATAATAACCAATATGATCGTTACGGAAATACCCATTTATTCGTGGTGATATGGTAAATTATTTTGAATCGCAAAGCCCCGATAAAATTGCTCTAGAAAAAAGATTCGAACCAGGTCGTGGGGCAATGTCATTTTTGAAAGTGCAATTTTATCATCTGCGCGAGCATATATTTTTGGTGAGAATCCATAGGCTCCGCCGACCAAGAAAATGGCCCGCTTTTTAGAATGCATTTGCCGCTTTGCCAGGTACGCACTAAAATTTTTCGAAGTAAAATGAATGCCTTTTTCATCAAGCAGAGTCAACCAATCATCGGGGTTGAGTTTCGCTAGTATGAACTCGCTATCTCCCCCTTTGGTTCCTGATTTTTTCTTCTTAGGGTCGGGCCACTCGACGATTTTAAGCGGCTGCAGAGGTTTGATGCGACCATCATAAAAGTCCATGAGTGCTTTCACCTCCCGAGACTTTGTTTTTCCGATACACCAGAGTTCAAATTTCATACTGGGACTTCTGCAAGTGTGGTCACGAGCAATTTTCGTTCCTTATACCGCTCTAGCAATGCCTGTGTGAGCGGCCAGGTAAATCTTTGCAAGCGAGTGTTGTTGAGACCTACTAAGAAATTGTTGATCCGCTCGGCACTCGGATAGCCAACATGCGAGTCCAAATATCTAAAGAGTAATTTTTCGATGAGTTGATAGATCTCCGTATCAAATTCAGGAGCGAGATGCTCCGCATAGTTTAGGAGCAGATCTACAGACTCCTCTTTATTCAACAAATCAAGGAGAGCTGAATGCTGTCCGTCAGCAACATAGATCATTGCCAATGCCTCGGCGTTTTCGGCTTGGTGAAAATGTGCGATAAGTTGTTCTCGGGTTTTATTCCATTTTTTCGTCGGTCGTTCGTGGAGACGAAGGAGGGCAAGTGGATTTTGGTTTTTCTTAAAAGATCGGATGTGCCAGAATTCCTTGTGGGAAGCATCGATGCTCAACGAGTCGACGAGCTGATAAAGATACTTGCGAATGGTACGCGACCGATTCTGAATGTATATTTCTTCTGCAAGCTCTAAGACCAAATCGGCTGCATCTTCTTTTTGCAAAAGCGAGAAAAAGGGCTCAATAAAGTGGATGCGATGAGACACGGAGGCCAGTACCGATTTTAATTCGGTGTGCTGATTGGTATTGGCTAGAATACGTGTGAGCGTGAGAAACTGCTGCAGATCTTTCTTGTCATATTGTGTCTTAGTGAGGGATTGAACCACTTGTGAACGGACCTTTTTTTCGCCCAGGCTATGCAAGATGTAGTAGATGTTTTTGCGATTGTCATGTATCTCGTATTCATACTCGGAGATCAAATCCAGCAAATGAGAGAGATGCTTCCTACGCAAGGAGGGAGCATAATCACCTCGGAGAAGGAACTCGATACGACTCGCGAGGTTTACGGTAAACTCATGGATAAGCTCGTAATCCAGTTGTGTGGTGACCAAAAATCGCTGTATACCAAACAAGATGATGAAGGACTCATGGATATCTTTTTTGGCTTGTAAATCTTGAGCCAGCCCAGTAAGGCTAGAAAGGTATTTTTCAAGTTGTCGTATTTTTAATCGACCTCGACCACCTGAAAAGCTTGATCTCCAAAACCGACGAATAAGTACATAGTACTTTTCGATGTCATAACCCTCGGCCAGTTGGACTTTGTGCGCAAAATGTGTTTTGAAGGCAATGGAAAACCCTTCATCAAGAGAGAGGTAATTGCCGATAAAGTTTTTCAACTCATCTTGATCCAGGGCAAGGAGAAGGGCCTTGGAATTCAGTTGTTTAGACTCCCGTAGAGGGCTTGGCTTACGTACTTTCCTGCGTACAGGCAGATGCTGGTGTAAATATTTAAGCGCGGCTGCAATGTGACGGCACGCTCGACTTTCGTCTTCGAGGCAATCACAGGTACATAGTTGTACTTGTCGCCGAGCGAGCAAGATTTCTACTTCGACGTCCTGACCGTCCTCTGCAACACAAAATATGTGCAGATGGTCTCTGCGCCCGGTGGGTACTACCTGCTCCCCTTTGAGCAATACTTCGGCCTGATCCAGGTATAGATCCTGAATGTACATGAAGTAATTATCCAAAGGAAAAGCTTGTTTCGGCATTTATTTTCCAGCTAAACCCCCTAAGGTACGGACATCTTGACAAAAGTCACCCTTACTAAAGCATCTCGCCGTACATTTATGCAACAGGGATCGCCGTATTGCACACATTCTGCGCAATCAGCAAACCTGGATTGGAGGATTGCACCAAACTTTTTTGATTCCGCAGGAGTCGTAAGTGACCTAAACCTTCTAAACAGATTTGTTTTTGATACGTTTAAGAGGAGAAGATTACCCATACTTTGGATGACCACACGATGAAAACAGTTTATTTCGTAAGACACGCCAAGTCGAGCTGGGCAGATATGAGCATTGGCGATCACGACCGCCCGCTCAATAAGCGCGGAAAAAGAGATGCCCCATACATGGCTGACCAAATGGTAGCGACAGAGTTGCAAGCAGACCTCATGATCACTAGTTCTGCCCTGCGTGCACGTGCCACCGCTCGTTTCTTTCGCAAAGCGCAGCAATTGACCAAAGAGAAATTGCTAGTCGATAAGCGCCTCTACCATGCCGGCATAGAAACGATCTTGCAAGTCATACAAGAGCTACCCGATGAGATCGAGATTGTCTATCTCTTTGCCCATAATCCTGGCCTGACCTATATCGCCAATCATTTTAGCATCAAGATGATCGATAATGTTCCTACCACAGGCATTGTAAAAATTGTTTCTGAATCCCCACAATGGACTAACTTTGATCCAAATAATGCGGAGATGAAGGCATTCTACTATCCTAAGCTGTTTAATCTAAGATGAGGTCTCTTCTGCCACTCATGCTCTTTTTTGGCCTCATTGCTTGTACGTCTGAAGATGAGTTTTCTGAGGAGATGTACATTCCTGATAGTACGATGGTGAGAATGATGATTGATGCGTTTGTCTTAAATGCAGCTTTTGCCGATACGTACATCGACAAGAAAGACAGTATCGCCACCACCTATACCGATCAGCTTATGACCAAATATGGCGTCAGTGAAGAGCAGTTTCAGATGAACTTAGACCGGATACACAGCCAGCCCGAAAAACTTGATTCTGTTTTTGACCGGATGATCAAGTTGATTGATGATTTGGAAACCCACTACATTCAGACCAGTAGAGCTGGTCAATGATATTGCACCCTTGGCCTACATAGATAAATGAAAAAAAACGAAATCAAGGTTTTGGTGATCGACGACGAAACGGATGTCACCGACATTATTTCTTACAATCTTGATAAAGAGGGCTACCAGGTGGCTACGGCAAATACTGGTGCCTCGGGCTTGAAGAAAGCCGCAGACTTTAATCCTGACTTGGTCTTGCTCGATGTGATGATGACGGATATGGATGGGATGGAAGTGTGCCGGCAGATGCGCGAGCGGCCCGAGTTTGATCACGTCGTGATTGCTTTTCTTACCGCCCGTGGTGAAGACTACACACAGATTGCCGCATATGACTATGGTGGCGATGATTTTATTGTAAAACCTATTCGTCCCAGTGTATTAAAAAGTAGGATAAAGGCATTGTTGCGGCGCAAAATGCGCCTGAGTACTGCCGACGACGATCAAATCATGCGTGTGGGCGATCTGCAAATAGATGCTAGCAAATTTGAGGTTACCATCGGTGAGAAATCAATTGATTTAGCCAAAAAGGAATTTAAGATTTTAGAATTGCTGGCCTCTAGCCCAGGGAGAGTATTTAGCCGCGAGGAAATATACCGCAAGGTGTGGGGGTCCGAAATCATCGTCGGAGAACGCACCATCGATGTGCACGTACGCCGCATCCGAGAAAAAATTGGTGATGGATACATCAAGACCCTAAAAGGGGTGGGCTACAAGATAGGGTAGTGGGATTTCGAAGTAGGTATCAGTTATTTTAATATGCTAAAGAACCTAACTCCTCGCCAAATAGCACTCTATGCAGCCATCTGCATCGGTGCGATTGTGCTGCCTGTGGCTTTCTTTTTGGCGTTTACTTCGATCACAAAATGGTGGGCGGTAGTACTGGCCTGCCTGGTGGTCATCGCTGGGGCCTATTGGATAAACCTCTTCTTCCTCCAGAAATACATCTACCGAAAAATAAAACTTATTTATAAGAGCATCCATACGCTCAAACTGGATCGAACTCAAAAGACCCGGACGATAGATATGGACAGCAGTATTCTGGAAGATGTCGATAAGGATGTGGCTGAGTGGGCCGAGGATCAAGAAAGAGAAATATCTGAGTTAAAAAGATTGGAAAATTATCGACGTGAATACATTGGCAACGTATCGCACGAATTAAAAACGCCCATTTTTAATATTCAAGGATACGTCCATACCTTGATGGATGGAGCACTATCAGATCCCCAAGTGAGTGACAAATACCTGGATCGTCTGGCCAAGAATGTGGAACGATTGACGACCATCGTCGATGACCTCGAGACGATCTCGGAGTTGGAATCTGGAAAATTATTACTGGACATAAATGCGTTTGATATTCGCCAGTTGGCCCTGGATGTGTTTGAGGCACAGGAGATAAATGCACGAGAACGAGGAATAACCCTCCAGCTCAAAGATGGTGCCTCATCCGGCTTTATTGTGAGTGCTGACATCGATTACGTGCGCCAGGTATTAGATAACCTGATTCGTAATTCGATCAAGTATGGTCGTGACAATGGCATCACCAAAGTGGCCTTTTACAATATGGAACAGTATATCCTGGTGGAGGTTGCAGACAATGGCATCGGGATGGGGGAGGTGCATCTGAAACATGTTTTTGATCGTTTTTATAGAGTAGATAAAAGTCGCAGCAGACAAGTAGGGGGTTCTGGCTTGGGGCTTTCGATCGTAAAACACATCATAGAAGCGCACAATCAGACGATCAATGTGCGCAGTGCACCCGATGTCGGTTCGACATTCGGTTTTACCTTAGATCGGGCATAAATTTCTTTAAGCAAACTGCTTGGCGA
>CAJQNM010000481.1 GCA_905479665.1 uncultured Saprospiraceae bacterium | reverse complement strand
TCCCTTTATTTCGGCGACCAAGGATGCCGCATTATCGTCAGTGCATTTATTCTCCTCTTCCAATGCGAGCACAAGGCTGAGCGGTAGTATATCTTCGCTAATCTCAAAGTTGGTTGACACCTCACACCCCATCGCATCGGTCACCACAAGATCATACGTGCCAGCGGCTAGTTTGAAGGCGGTCTCTCTCTTCTCGCCGGTGGGCCACTCAAATTTGTAGGGTCCTCTCCCCCCCTCTATCTTCACTTGTGCACTCCCATCAGATTCTCCGACGGTAGCAGGCTGGATAATCTCAACAGAGACCTCCAGTGATTCGGGCTGATCTAAAATGATGGTCTGGCTCGCTATCTGACCTTGACCATCTAGCACATCGACCCTATATTCACCTGCCAGCAGTCCATTCACGACCTTGATCGGCACATCATCACCATTTATTTGATATCGAAAAGGACCGGATCCCCCAGAATGATCAATTTGAATAGCACCTGCTCGCTCTCCATTGCAGGCAATACTGTTGAGTTTCTGCACATTGATGGCCAAGCCAGGTATATCTTCGGTAATCTCGATCTCCGAGGTCACCTCGCAACCTCGCTCATCGGTAATTGTGACTCGGTGCATTCCCTTTGAGAGATTTTCAACTTTGGCTTCTGTAGATCCATTCTCCCACTTTATCTGATACGGACGCGTGCCTCCTGATACGTTTACCTGAGCAGCACCATTCGCCTCACCCATCTCTGCCTGCTTGGTTTGCTTTAGATCTGCGACAAAAGCCAATGGCTCATTGATCAAGACATCCAGATCTTCCTTGCTGCCTTCCGCATCGGTGACCGTCACGGTAAAGGTTCCTGCTGCCACGTTTTCCGGCTTTTCGCCTTCGAGCTGCTCATCAGACCAGGCATATGTATAGGGTGGTTTTCCACCTTTGGTTTCAATCACGAGAGAGGCGGTCGAAGCACCGTAGCATTGTATCTCTTGCGTGATGTCAGCGATGATGGTGAGTGGAATAATATTTTCTGGGATCACACCGGAAAGAACCAACACGCAATCATTTGCATCGGTGACGGTGACCTCGTGATCACCACTACCCAGTGTATTTGCGATCCGTTCTGTTTCCCCATTATCCCACGCATATTTGACCGGTGCTGCGCCTCCCTTTACCTTGACTGTGGCAGAACCATCTTCCTGTCCCAAGCTAGCCGCGGTTTCGACAACAAAGGTGGCTGTAAATGGCTTGGGCTCCGTTATTTCAATCTTAAGTTCTTCGCGGGTACCTGCCGCATCCAGCACTTCCACAAGATAGTTTCCAGCACTGAGGTTACTGACTGATTCTCCCTGCAACTGAGGTGCACTCCACTTGATGTCAAAGGGGGACTTACCTCCGGTGATTTCCAAAGCGACTGCTCCTTTGGAGTCACCATGGCAATTGTTATTCGTTTGATTTCCGACGACCACCTCTAGAGGCAAAATGTCTTCGGTCATGACAACGGTACCAGTGGCCTTACAGCCAACGGCGTCGGTCACCACTACGGTGTGCTCTCCAGCCGGCAACTGGGTCGCAGCCTTTTCAGAGCCTCCACTAGACCATGCATAGGTGTAGGGTTCGGTTCCACCCTGCAGCTTGGCAATGGCCTCTCCATCCGAGCCATTGGGTGTCGCAGAGCGTGATACACGGGTGATCACCTCAAACGTCTCTGGCTCGGTGATCACAATTGCTGTACTGACTTCTACACCATTTTCGTCCGTGACAGTTATCCCATAACGTCCTGCTGCTAGCCCAGTCAGTTGAGATCCTTTGAGTGATGGATTGCTCCAGGAAGATTCATATGGCCCCAGGCCTCCGCTGATGCGGACATTAATGTCATTGTTGTTTTCACCGTGACATTTGCTAAACTTGACTTGCTCGATATTTACGAGTAGTTCGCCAAGTTCTTCTTCAATAACCACTGTCCCGGTGGCTTGACACGCATTGTCGTCGATTACGGTGAGGGAATGTTCACCAGCAGTGAGATTGGTGGCAATTGCTGTGGTTTCCCCATTATCCCAACTGTACGAGTACTCCGGTACACCCCCATCGATGACGACCTTTGCCGCACCATCGTCGCCACCACCATGGGTAGCGGGAGTCTCCTGCGCAATCGAAAGTGTCATGCGAGGATTGGGGACTTTTCCAGTGGCCACCTCAAATTTGCCTTTACTGTCGGTCACGGTCACGGTGTAGGTACCCGCAGCCAACCCCGTTGGATTTGGGCCACTAAAGCCTTTGTCCCAAACATAGCGATACGGAGGTTGTCCTCCATTGATCTTCACCGATAGGGAGGCATTGTTTTCATCACCGGCACACGAAAGTGGCTGCTCTAGTAAGCAGGTCACGGTAATCGCCGAGGCCTCCTCAATTAGGTAGAGGCCCTTATCATCGGTGCCGACCCAAACGGCTCCATCCGAATCAATGTCGATGCAATTGACAAAGGAACTGGTGAAGTAGTCGGCACCATCAAATACCTTATAGTCTAACGTAATCGGATCATACCACGTGAGAAACTCCGAGGCGATCCAAAGGCGGCCAGATGTGTCAAAGGCGATATCTTTTATCTCTCCCGACACCATGTCTGGGTCGATCTCCACGGCTTCGAAATTGTCTCGGGCATCAACGACCCAGAGCATGTCTTCCGAAAGTAGCCATGTCTCATTTTCATGACTGGTTACAGCCTGAAAGCGAAAATAGCGCTCCTCTAGATCCCATTTTTGATTTCGCCCGATCAGCACACCATCTTCCGTACCGATAAATTGACGACCACTTTGGTCAAAGAAAATGGTGTGAATGTGGTTTGATTTTAACTTTGAATTTTGGTCATCGAAGATATTCACGACTTGTGGGCTTGGCTTGGTTTTTAGCAATAGCAGTCCGGAAGACCTCGTACCAATCCAAAGTTCATCTTCCGCGGATCGGTAGAAGGCTGAAGTAATTTCATCACCTGGTAAAAGGACCTCATTGACCGCTTGATCAAAACCACTGGCACTAAGAGCGAGCTGAAAATTTCCGTCTGGATACTGCAAGACCGAGCGCTCATCCGGTTTTAATTCTGCCGGACTAGCCAGATCGCATGCATGTACGATGTAGAGGCCTGACTCGTTTGCCACCCATTTCTGACCCTCTTCATCAACCCAGATGTTGTAGATAGGTGTCGCATTGTCGATGGCATTACAACGTTCGACCACCAATTTCTCTTGAGCACCTAGCCAGATGGGCAGAAGGTACAGGACCACTAATAAACATCTATTCGCCACCTTGACAAGCCGTTTTATCACTCAAAATTAACGTTAAATCGTTCTTAATTATTTAGGTTGGCTCTGGATAAGATGAAATTGAAACTTTTCGCTTTTCTCTTTTGCGGATTCTGGTCTCTTCCAGCGGTCGGACAAGTCGACCATCAGAAGTTGCAAGGAGACCTGATGATCGGAGTGAACTTCCGCGTTTTGGGCAATCGAGGCCTGGGTTTTCATCAATTTTCAAAATCCTCTCCTGAAGTACAGACTCTTTTTTTTCTGCTCGATCACCTCGCTATAGGTCTAAACCTGCGCGCTTCGTTTTCCGATCATACTTTCCTGAGATCATCCCTTTTTGATGTATCGATCCAGGGCCGCCACTGGATCGGTCGCAAACGCAGGCTCTCATTCATAGATCTGAGAGTGGGGCGAGGTCTGATTTCCAATCGCTGGAAAGACCCTACTGTCGAGACAAAAAAACATCACAACACTATGTTTGCCTTTGGGATGGGCCGTGCCCAGCCCTTGGCAAGGAGCAAACGACTCCATTTAGAGGCAGAAGTATTTTATGAGTTTCGTAAATCGAGGCGGGGTAGCTGGTTCGATTCCTTCAAACTGGATATCGGTGTAAAGTATCTCTTGGGAGCGGCCCGTCGGGAGATGGGGACCTAGCACTAGTGAACAATAAATTTTTGGGCTTTGGTGGCCCTACCATCCTTCGTTCGGATCTGTACAAAGTAGAGGCCTGGCGACCAGTGGCTTACTTCTACTTGCGCATGGGCTTTCCAGGCTTGATGATGGACAATCTGCCCCAAGTGATTTAAAACTTCAATCACTTGTGGCTTTTGCTGGTCGAAGCTTTCTGACTCTATATGCAATAGATCAGTCACCGGATTTGGCGAAAAAGTAACATGGAAGTCAGAGGGTTCGATCAGGTGTTCGCTCGAAATAATCCCTTCGTTGTAGAGGAGTAACTTCAGATCATCCAGATACATTCCATCTCGAGAATCAGTTGAGCCGGAGACCATGCGAAAGCGCAGTTGCACAGACTCGCCAATAAATTCTGACAGGTCGATGTGCTCATGGACCCAACTCAATTGTCGACCTGAGTAGATGGGCACTTCAAAGAGTTGACGCGGACCACCTGGCACAGTATAGCGACCACACTGCGGAACAAACTCTCCTCCATTGCTGGCTACCTCAACCGTCATGTAATCTCGATGAGACTGAATATCCCAGGTGGCCTGAAAACTAAATACGGCAGAATCTGCTCCGGTCAATTCCAGTACCCGGTCATAACGAAGTTCATTTGTGGAGAGTGGAAAATAATTGCCGAAAGGACTGTCCGTGAGACTGGAAGGTGCTGAATAATAAACCTGAGTACTTTCTCCCCAACCTTCCAGCTGAGCAGCAACCGGATGAACCGACTCCGTGGTCCAACCTTGCATGGCCCCACTATTTTCAATCAAAAAATTGGGCTCACGATAATATTTACGGATGGTATCGGCGTAGGTGTAAGATCCATTGTCCACAGAAATACTAAATACAATTTCTTCGCCGTCTTGGATATTTGGATCAAGCGTGTACTGGTATTCATCATGTTCGACAGAAAAAAGGTCGAGAATAAAGAATTTCGCAGGCACCGTCACTTCGATATTGTCCGAAAGGGGTGTGAAATTAAGTTGGAGACCTACCTCATCAAAACCAAATTTGGTGAGGCGAAAAGGAAGTTCGCCCGATTTCTTATGCAGGAAAGTTCCGGTCTCATCCACCACTGCTCCCGAGTTTAATAGAAAAAAGGCTGCATTGAGATTCTGTGGCAGCACCAATTTACAGAGGTTTTCTACATCACCGACCGCCGGCCAAAATGTTTGCAATTCATCACCTACTTCAGCCGTAAAGGAGAGTATAGAATTTTTACTTTCATCCAGATACATCCAGTCGTCTGAATCTCCGTTGGTAAAATAGGAGACTGTTTCGAAACCAGTGCCATGCACAAATCGACTTTCGTAGGTGAGTAAGTCTCCAATGTTTTTAAATGTCCGAATATCATCTGCGGGTTCTTCGGTGTAGCCGAGTGGATAAATTAGAAAATTGCCCCAGGCATGATAATTAAGAGCCAATTTAAATTCATGATTTTCTACCAGGTGCTTGATAGCCTGTGTCTCGGGTTCTGAAAAGGGTGCATCTCCGCGATAGACTTCAGACTTGGTATCAGGTGAGGATCCGATGTTGTCCCACCCCCATTTATGACCATAATTACGGTTTAGATCCGCACCGATATTACCGTCTGGATAGGACCGTCGATTCTTCCGCCACAAACCACCACCAGCCGGATGTGTCCTTTCGTTAAATATATACCCATCCGGATTGACACATGGCACAAAAAACATTTCGGTATTATCGACTACTTCACGCACCTTGCGATCGGTGTCATAATTTTCTAGGAGATACCACATATAATATAGCATCTGTGTCATACTGATGGGTTCTCGGGCATGATGAAGAGCCGTATAAAGAATCTCTGGTTCGTTATCTTCTTCAGCAGCAGGATTGTCAGAGATCTTTAAAAAATAAATGGGCCGTCCTTCGAATGTGGTGAAATCACCAATCTGCTCACGGGCTTGGATAAGGTGCGGATATTTTGCAGCCATCTGATCGAGCTGAGCAATCATCTCATCGTAGGAGGGGTGCCCCTTTAATCTGCCCAGGGAAAAATCTTCAGGAGTCTCGATCTGAGCGATCGACCGGCCATTAAAACACTCGTTGAGCCCACGCTGATTTACTGGATATGCATGGTCGCGGTAGAAGACCTCGGCGTCCTGTTCCAGCACCTGGACTTCGTATCCGTTTTCACGTGCCAACGTCAGCTCGTAAGTAGAGAAATCTCCCTCGACAAAGTCGTCCTCCAGGACCACATGGTCTAGGGCTATGCCAAGCCGGGCGATTTTGCCCCACTCCGGTTGTGATGCAATGATCCTTGCCTTGTGATACGACTGTGCCAAGCCAGGTGCAGTAGCAGCAAACACTAATAAAAGTAAGAATACCAAATGTCTGAGTAGATCGAATCGTATCATAGAATATGCTGAAAGAGGCACAAATATATCTTACTTTCCTTTACCCTGTAGCAAGACAAGTATGGTGTAGAAAAGAATTTTAAAATCCAAGGAAAGTGATGCATTCTCGATGTAGAGAATGTCAAATTTAAGGCGCTGCACCATCTGCTCGACTGTGCTGGCATACCCATACTTCACTTGCCCCCAGGAGGTTATGCCCGGTCTCACCTTGAGCAGGTGTTTATAGTGCGGGGCGAGCTGGGTGATTTTCTCAATGTAGTAGGCACGTTCTGGCCGAGGACCTACGATCGACATTTCTCCAACCAATACATTCCAAAATTGCGGCAACTCATCGAGGCGCCATTTGCGCACCTTGGCTCCGTAAGGAGTACACCGATCGTCCGTATCGCTTGATAACTGAGGGCCCTCGGTCTCAGCGCCGACGTACATGGATCTGAATTTGAGAATGGTAAAGGGTTTGCCGCCAAGACCAATGCGCTCCTGCCTGAAAAGAATCGGTCCGGGCGATGACATTTTGGTGCGTAGGGCAATATAGAGATACAGCGGTGATAGCAGAATCAAGGCAAATAGGCTGGCGAAAACATCAAAAAATCGCTTGAGCAGCCGCTGATAGCGAGGCATAAGACCCTGTTCTATTTCAATCAACACAGCACCAAAGACGTGATTCATCTTCACCTTGCCGAGTATAATATCATACATATCTGGAATGATCTTAACGATAATCTTGTCGCCAAAATCAAAAAGCACATTCAAGATGGCCTTCAGTTTATCCTGTTCCTCGGTCTCGATGGCGATGATCACCTCCTCGATCTCGTGGTCAATAATGACTCGCTCGATGTCTTCGATGCCACCGAGGTGTGGCAGATGTGCTGAGATCGTTTGCTCATTATCTCCATTGGCTTCGATAAAACCCAAAAAATCGTAACCAAGTCCTTCACGAAGCCCGGTGACTTCTTGATAGAGATCATAGGCGCGCGTGTTGCTGCCGATGAGCAGCGTAGGAAAACTAATCAAGCCGCGCTTGAGACGTCGACTGGCCCAGGTGAGCAAAAGTGTCCGGGAAAAAGAGGTGAGGAAGAAATGCAGAATAAATAGGACGAAAAACGATTTAATATAGCTCTGATAATCAGTCACCACATCATCAATGATCAAGGTAAAGAAGAGAAAGAGCACGCCGAGACTAGTGAGCCAAAAGGTCGAGATGATGGTCTTAAGGCGCGATTTTCGGTAGATGTCCAGGTATTCATCAAAGATGGAGTAGAGTAAGACCCAGCCCAACGGAATAAGGATGATACCAATGAAAAAATTGCGGTCATTAAGTAGAGCCCAGTCAAAAGTGCCCATCTCCGCATATTTGCGGTAGGCAAAAAATAGTGACCAGGCTACTAATGCCATCACAAAATCCATCAGTCCATAGAGGACTACATCTCTGAGGCGCCTGCTTCTCACGAGCGAAAATGTAGCAATTTTAAATTATCCATGCGGATGAGTTGCTTGGCTTCGGTCGATCCATCGTGCTGTGCACGGAATCGCAATTGAAAATCTTGGATCGTCACACCTCTCAAGAAATCACTCAGATCAACGTATACCTTTCTCCAATCATCATTGGGCAGCAACTGAATAAGGTAGACGGCATCGGTATTTTTTCGCAGTCCGATCTGTAGATCAGTATCGCTCTGGTAATCTAGTTCCAGATAAAATGGACGCCCGTCGTTGGGCAGGTCTTTGATGTTAAAATTTGTTTCTACCTCCAGTAGCGCTGCTTCTGGCCAGACCGCCGCAGTGGCAAAACTATTATCGGCCAGGGTAGTGACCGAAAATGCAGTACGCGCATCCCCATCCAGATCAAAGGTCAGTGCATTGCTGGATTCAAACTGATCAATGGCGGC
>CAJQNM010000480.1 GCA_905479665.1 uncultured Saprospiraceae bacterium | reverse complement strand
GCGCAATCTGAATGCTACCGAGGTTTAATGAGATTCCCGTGAGGAAATTCGTTTGATTTCCGCTGCCGGAGTCTTTCAGTCTCCAACCGGTAAAGGTTCTGGTGTAATCTGCACCACCATTGGCAACGAGGCCCATGGCAGCTCCTTGAGCATACCAGTTTATCAGCCCTTTGGAGTAGGTGAGCTTGATCTTTCCACCCCAGTTGTCCTTCGAGGCCACTTCATCAGTAAATACCGAGTAATTTCCAGGAGTGCCTTGCGTCACTTGGAATCGCCTGCCGTTTAAGGGTTGACCGGCCCAAAGACCCCCGATTTCAAACCCAAAGGCGCCAAAGTCTCTTTCGATATGCAACGATAAACGGCGAGTCTGGGGAACGGGTACGGCAAAGGAGCTGATGGCTGCGGCTGCGTCATCGATGTCTTCATGAAACACACCAGTCACTTTGTAGTGACCAAGTTCAAGACCATACTTTAGCAGTATAGCAGGATTCGCTCCCCACCATAGCTGGGGGCCAAATGCCACCTTTAGTCCTTTCATGGCATTCTTACCATCCAACTCAATGCCCAGCACTTCACCATTGTAGATGTCGAGATTGGGCCCATAGTTGGCCTCGGGATAGAGCCCAAAGAAATCTCCTTCGTACCCCCAATGGTAATGGCCGGTTCGGTAAAAGCCACGCAGGTCAAAGTCTTTCAGGGTCCATTCAAAATCGGCATTGTAGACCTGCAGTGCGTTGGGACTGCGAAGGGTTAACTCACCATCGGGTGAATTTACGGCAACATCTCTGCCTCTGATTTCATAAAAGATCTCATTTATGGGGTTCTCCGCTACCGATCCAAGGATATTAAAATTGACGTTGGCGCGCATATTGGGAGTTGGATTGCCTTCCACTCCTACGAAGTATGAGTGCATAAAATCGAAGCCCAACTTATTGGGGTATTGCTGTTTGTCTGGATCGGGATCACTTGGTGTCGCTAGTAGACTACCTCCCGTATTGAAGGTGGTGAGTTCTGCACGCAATTCGCTGATCTGGACTTTTTTCTGACCACCCTGGAGCGCAGCTTTGTCGCCTCTTGCTCTAAGTGCAGCGCCTGTTAGTGAAATCTCAGAAAAGTATCGGTTGAGTGATTCGCTAGTCACACCGTCATCAAATGGATCGTATGCATGAGCTTCTTGCAGCGCATAGTATGCAGCTCGAGGATAGAGTTTGTAGAGTCCCCGTGCGTTGGTGGGGCCCTTAGCACATATTCCGAACCACTCCTCATTCATGTTGTTTTGGCCTTCAATATGGTCCCGGTTGTACCCACCGTTGCTCCAGGAGGCATTGTTATCATGCACATTCAAGTTCTTGGTTTGACCAAATTTCCACCAACCATCGCTAAACTGAAAAGTGAATCCACCAATTGAGTTTCCAGCTTTGCCAAGACCGGCAGCATTTTCATATATCTCCTTCCAATTGCCCACCATGTAGTATGCTTGAGCCACTTGATCTTCATCGTTTTCTATAGCATTGAAAGCATCTGCACCAAACTCAGTAAACATTACGGGCTTGTTGACCTTGTCCCGAATAACAGTAAATGCATCACCGAAGGAGACTCCTCGATACATGTTGACCCCATAGATGTCTACATCAGGGCATTCCTCCGCAATGACATCAATGAAGAGTACATCGCCATTGCAGAGTGCCACAGGGTGATTGGTGTCGATCTCCTTCATTTTGATGGCGGCATCGTTCATCAACTTGTACATGGGTCGACCACGCGACTCCCCAATAAAGCGCTTTTCCTCCTCGTCGTCGGGAAAGTCTTCTGTCTCTGCGCCGGCCCAGAATAGACCGTAGTTGTTCTCGTTGCCCAATAGAAATAGCAACAAACCCGGTGTGTTGCCATATTCTTCGGCCATCTTTGTTGCCTCCGACATCAGCAGCTCTTGGGTGGCTGCGTCGCTATAGTCAGTAACCGCAGTCCAGACCCCGTTGATGGTCAACCCATAGCGACCAAAGGAATGATTGAGCATGGTGTAGATGCCATGGTTCTCATAGATGTACTCAATCCATTTCGGTTGTACACCGGAGTAAACTCGAATCGCATTTATACCCATGTTTTTCAGGAGAGACATCTCTTCATCAAGAGCTGCACGGATGATGTCGTCAGATTGACTCCAAAGACTGTACGAAAAATTGGTACCAATGGGGAAATAGTCCCAATTCATGCCATTGATCATGAGAGGCTCTCCGTCAACGATCAATCTCATGCCATCCCCATCTTTCGTTACACTGACTTGGGCAAGGGTGGAAGTAGTTAGCAAGAAGAGTGCCGCTAAAATAATATGTTTCATCTGATGCAGTATTAGTGTCGCTTAATGTGGCAAATAAAAATTCTGGCAGAATCTTATTTGCTAAACATAAGAGTGTATGGAACAATCGCCAAGTAAGTATCCTCAACAATTATTTCATCAGAAACCTCAACAATCATTTCGCATACTACTACAGGTCGAGACTAAAACAGACCTAAGTGCCTGATTATTAGCTATATTTAAGGAGAATAAACTTTCTCATGGGTGCAAGAGGGTTCGACCTAAGTTTGCTATGTATAATTGGGTTTGTCTTAGGGCTGGATCAGACTTCACTGGCATCCATTGGTACGTACCCGATTCAGAACTTTTCTCCAGCTAACTACCAAGCCGGAATTCAGAACATTGATTTTGCACAAAATCGTGATATGCAGATCTTTGTTGCCAATAATCTTGGTGTACTTTCCTACAATGGAAATGAATGGGGAGTACATGCATTCAAGACCGGTAAGAAGCACCGTTCTCTAGCATTTGATGAATCTACCGACAGGCTTTACGTGGGATCCCAAGGTGACTTTGGTTATTTCCAGGGACTTTGGGAATACAGATCACTGGCGGAGCTTATTCCTGGTGATGCTGAAAATTTTGATGATGTCTGGGATATCTTTATAGTCAAGGACAAGGTGTACTTCTGTACGCTGCAAAACATCTATCTCTACGAGGGCGATGAGATACATGTGTTATCGCTTCAAAATGGGCTTAGACGGTCATTTATGTGCAATGGTCGCCTTTTTAGTGAAAGTGCTCATGGCGATATTTATGAAGTTGTTGATCATCGGTTTGAACTTTTCACTAATCGAAAGGCCTCAAATCAAGTAGTCGCAGGGATGGCCTATGTTGATGATGAATATCTTATCGTATACAACTCGGGCTCGATCACATTTTCTCCTCATTTTAGTCCACATCCTAAATATGTAAATCTGGTAGCGGTCTTAGAAGGGACCTATGTCAATCACGTCTTGCAGCTATCAGACTCGAGGTTGGTCGTATCCACCCAGAGGCAAGGAATCTTCCTCTACGATCCATCCTCAGAGTTGCTCGAGCAGATCACGAAATCTGATGGCCTTCAATCCAATGCTTGCCTCAGAACATACCAAGATTTTTCGGGCAATCTCTGGGTTGGCCAGCAAAGCGGTATATCTCTGATTCTCATCAACTCTCCTATGCGCATGTTAAGTCATGAGTTGGCTTTGGAGGGTAGTGGCTACGAGGTGATCGAAGCAGCTGAGGGTACGTACTATACAACTTCCAATGGGATTTATTTTGCTCCACGGTTGTCGCAAAGGGTTAATTTTATCAGCGGAACGGAGGGTCCCGCATACGGCTTTAGCGTAATTAATGACAATCTCTATGCTGGCCACCACAATGGTCTCTACAGACTTTTTGACGGTAAGGCAGAGCTTATGGCTAACACCAGTGGAATCTGGAAAATTAAGTGGTTGCGTGCCCACCCCGATTATGCCATAGGGGGAGGCTACGAAGGCTTTGATCTATTTACTTTCGATCGTGGTAAGAGGCTCAAGCTCGTCGGAAGAATTAATGGCTTTGATGAATCCAGTCGCTTTTTTGAAGAAGACAAAGATGGAGATATTATTGTAAGTCAATACTATAAAGGTATCTACCGCTTGAAGTTCTCAGAAGACCTGAAAGATGTTTCAGTCCATCCTCTTCCAGATTCAGTAGGAAACCTTCCACTGCACCAAGTTATCTTAGGCAAAATTGATAACGAAATCTGCCTGGGTACGTCGAATGGTCTATATACGATTAGTGGTCCCAAAGATGTTGTCGTAGAAATGCCTCCTCTGTCCAACCTTATTGGGCGGCAACCAGTGTATCTTATTAGACAAGATAGGCAGAAGAACATCTATGTAATTGCTGAAAACATCGTTGGGTTCTTTCGTCAAATTAGCACCAACAATTATTCCTTTGTTCCTTCCTCATTACATCAACTTCGCTACAACCTTAACACGGATTTTCTTAATGCTTCAGCGGGCGCAGAGAATGGAATTTTCTTTTCTGCCAACCAAGGGTTCATCCAGTATTTTCCTGAAATGGAAGATCGAGCAAGTATAGATCGACCGCTGCTCATATGTAAGATCCGCAATATCAATCAAGATCTGGACCCATATGAAAAACTGCCATTCTCATCAAAACCCATCGATCTCGAAGACATTGATCTCGGGCGGCATGCCAAAGCACTTGCCATTCACATCGAATCCTTTCAGTTTATTAACAAGAATAATCAAAGGTTTCGCTATTTCCTCGAAGGCTTTGATGAGGATTATTCAGAATGGACAGCTTCGACCACCAAGGAGTACACAAATCTGGATGAGGGAACATACACGTTTCAGGCACAAACACAAAACTATCTTGGGGAGGTACATAGCAGCTTGCCGCTCGACATCATTGTTCGGCCACCATTGCATAGAAGCATGGTTGCTAGATTTCTGTATTTATTACTGTCAATAGTAGCTCTGATATTGTTCTATCGAATGCAAAAGAAGTCTTTCGAGAAAAGGACCAAAGAATTAGAGGAGCGCCAACTGGCAGAAATAAGTACAGAAAGAGAAAAACTCGAAAGAATTGCAAGACAGAAAGAGGATGAATTAATTCAATTGGAGGAGGAAAAAATGGCTAATGAACTTCGCCACTTAAATAATCTATTGGCTGCTTCTACGATGAACTTAGTCGTCAAGAACGAGTTTATCGAAACGATCAAAGAAGGACTCAAGGAAATTAGATCGAAAGGAAAAGAACTGGAAACAAAGAAGGCATTGGAGCGGTTAGAGCGAGAAATAGATTCCGCCCTTCGTCTCCAGGAAGATTGGCAGCAATTTGAATATCATTTTGACAAAGTTCACGGAGATTTTCAAACTCGCATACGAGATGAATTTGAAGACCTCACCCCTAATGATCAAAAATTATGCGCCTTCTTAAGATTGAATCTCAGCACCAAGGAGATTGCAAATCTTATGAGTATCTCGCTGCGTGGAGCTGAAATAGCTCGTTACAGACTTCGGATGAAATTAAATCTGAAGAAAGGCGAAAACCTATCCAAGTTTATCTTAAACTACTAGCATGTCAATCCATGTGCAGGGAGCAGGATGGCCAAACCAGATGCAGTAGCCATGGTCATTTGATATCACCTCTCATCAGAGTTCGTTTTCAACAGACTAATGCCTATCGATCGATGGCGGTCTGGCGAGATAATATTTCGTCTTTTCTCTCAGCAATTGCTTCTGACTCTCGGTCAATTTTTCGATCTTACAAAAAATTATATCAGGCATGGCAGACCGTTACATGAACTTAGACACCCTGAGATTTATCCTCTTTGAGGTATTGGAAGGAGATAAATTAAATCAGTACGAACGCTTTGCTGACTACGACCGAGCCTCGGTAGATATCCTGATTGACTCAGTAAAGGCTTTTGCCGACAAAGAGTTATACCCATATTTTAAGGAGATGGATGAGAAACCAGCCCACTTTACAGATGGTCAGGTTTTGGTGCATCCCCAGATCAAAGAGATCATTGCCAAAGGAGCAGAGCTTGGTTTGATCGGATCCGGATTTGAGTATGAGATTGGCGGTATGCAGTTGCCAACGGTCTACAATTATGCACTTGTCCACATCTTGGATTGTGCCAACAATCATGCGACTGGTTATGGAGGGCTTACCACAGGGGCAGCAAATTTGATTCGGGTCTACGGCTCGGATGAACTCAAAGAAAAATATATCCCCAAGATGATCGCAGGAGAGTGGGGAGGCACCATGGCACTTACGGAGCCTCAGGCTGGTAGCTCACTCAGTGACCTGACGACGGAAGCAACTCCCCGCGATGATGGGAGTTATGATATTTCTGGCCAGAAAATATTCATCTCCGGTGGGGATCACCAATTTTGTGATAATTTTATTCATCTCACATTGGCTCGAATCAAGGGCGCGCCTGCGGGGACGAAGGGTATTTCTCTCTTTGTCGTCCCGAAAAAGAGAATCGCGGATGATGGCTCACTTCAATCGAATGATGTAGTCACTGCCGCAGATTTTCCGAAGATGGGACAGAAGGGATATTGCACAACTCATCTGATCTATGGTGAGAATGGCAATTGTCAGGGGTGGATGGTCGGGGATCCGAATCAGGGTTTGAAATATATGTTCCGAATGATGAACGAGGCACGCATTTCGGTGGGCTGTGGTGCGGCATCGATGGCCACTGCCGCCTACTATGCATCTCTGCAATATGCAAAAGAGCGACCCCAGGGCAGAAAAATAAATCGCAAGGGTGTTAAAGATGTAAGCAGCGACCCCGTACTCATCATTGAGCACCCAGATGTACGGCGCATGCTACTCCTGCAAAAGTCGATTGTCGAAGGCGCATTGTCGTTGATATTGGAGGCAAGTAAACTCTCTGATCTACATACCGTAGCTGAAGGAACTGATTCCGAAGAGGCACATTTACTCCTTGAATTGTTGACACCCATTGTAAAAAGCTATCCGGCCGAAATGGGTAAGGTAAGTATCGACAATGGCCTGCAAATATTGGGTGGTTACGGATTTACGGAAGACTTTATTTTACAGCAATATTACCGTGATATACGTATTACCTCCCTTTATGAAGGGACTACTGGCATCCAGGCACTTGATTTGTTGGGCCGGAAGGTACCTATGCAAAATGGTGCCGCGATGCAATTATTTGCGCGAGAGGTAAGCAAGACCATTGAAGAGGCCAAAAAACTGGAATTGCGTGAGTCGGCTAGTGAACTGACACATCGCATGGAGCAGGTAACCGAGACTACCGGAAAATTGCTGCAGTATGCTGCTGCCGGTGAATATGATCACTTTCTGGCCGACGCTACTGTATACCTAGATTTTTTCAGCACGTTTGTCGTTGGGTGGCAGTGGCTCAAAATGGCCTGCCGAGCCAAGGAAGCGCTGTTGAGTGGTGATGGTGCTTTTTCGACAGATTTTTACGAGAGTAAACTACACACCATGCGGTTTTACTATAAATATGAATTGTCGAAAATGACATCCCTTGCTGAGGTTTTGGTTGATGAGCAGTCACTTACCGTCGATTCATTTCGAGCGGAGATATTGGGATGATTGTCAGTATTAGGTCTCTAATACTCATTTCCTCACCGCCATTATCAAAATATACATTTGAAACCGCACCGACGGTACCCGGAGTACCGGTC
>CAJQNM010000479.1 GCA_905479665.1 uncultured Saprospiraceae bacterium | reverse complement strand
GGGGTATGAGACCGAAGAGACAGAGGGGATGACGGAAGATACGATAGCCGAGACGACCCCAGAAACCTCGTTCGCGAAATTCTTTTACCGTAAGAAAGTTGATGTCGCCGATATCGCGGTGCTCCAGCTGCCCGATGTGACCATGATGGTGGCTATGCACCCGCGACCAGTAGCGAAATGGGATTGATGTAAAAAAACTGCAGATGTAGCCGGTGACAAAATTGGCCTTACGCGAATTAAGAAAAGAAAAATGACCGCAGTCATGCTGAATGATAAACAGACGTACGAGAAAGAAGCTATTGACGATAGCTAAAGCCCCTGTGATCCAATAGGACCAGTCAAGTGAAAAGTACATCAGCACCCAAATGGCCAGAAAAGGCCCAAAGCTGTTGAGAATTTGAATAGCTGCTTTGGTATTATCAGCCTTAGAATAGCGGCTTACGATGCCCGGCCAGTGCTTTAAACTCTCTTTAATTTCCTTATCTATCATAGCTGTACAAAAATAGTAAAAGCAAATTTATTTCTTATGTTATCTTTGGCGCTTCAAGCGAAAGTAGCTCAGCTGGTAGAGCACGACCTTGCCAAGGTCGGGGTCGCGGGTTCGAATCCCGTCTTTCGCTCAAAAAAGAAAGGGCCGAAAGTGATTTCGGCCCTTTCTATATCAAGTAAATCCTTAGTTTAAGACTGGATCTAGCGACGATACCTTGGCAAAAGCTTGCTCAAAATCTGCTTTGATATCATCGATGTGCTCGATGCCCACTGACACCCTGAGCATGGTAGGTGTCACGCCAGAGGCCAATTGATCCGCTTCTGAGAGTTGCTGATGGGTAGTCGCTGCCGGCTGGATAATTAACGTCTTGGCGTCACCTACATTGGCCAGATGACTTACTAGTTTCAGATTATCAACAACAGAGGTGGCATTTTCTTTTTCTCCCACCATCGTAAATGAGAGTACTCCACCGAATCCGTTTTTCAAATATTTACTGGCATTGCTATGTGTTGAGCAAGAAGCCAATCCCGGATAGTTGACAGATGCCACTTTATCATGCGCTTCGAGCCAGGTAGCAAGTTCCAAAGCATTTTCGACCGTCCTCTGAACACGTAACGAGAGCGTTTCAAGACCTTGCAAGAACAAAAATGAATTGAATGGGCTAAGTGCAGGACCATAATCGCGGAGGCCTTCTACCCGCGCTCGGATGGCAAATGCGATGTTGCCAAAAGGGCCATCTGTGCCAAACACTTCCCAGAAATTTAGGCCATGATAGCCCTCGGCTGGTTCCGAAAACTGAGGGTATTTTCCATTGCCCCAATTGAAGTTTCCTCCATCGACGATGACACCTCCGATGGATGTGCCGTGCCCACCGATCCACTTGGTTGCCGACTGAACTACGACGTTTGCTCCATGCTCGAATGGCTTAAAGAGGTAGCCGCAAGCACCAAAGGTATTATCTACCACCAGTGGGAGGTCGTGCTTCTTTGCAACCGCGGCAATGCCTTCAAAATCGGGCACGGAAAAACTTGGGTTTCCAATTGTCTCGGTGTACAAGGCCTTGGTGTTGCCATCAATCAGGGCTTCGTACGCTTCGGCACTTTCATTTTCCACAAAACGTACCTCAATGCCTAGGCGCTTGAAAGTCACCTTAAATTGGTTGTAGGAACCTCCATACAGATTGGTGGAAGATACAATGTTGCCTCCTGCCTCCACGAGATTGGTCAGCGCTACAAACTGAGCAGCTTGCCCGGAGGCAACCGCAACTGCCGCTACACCACCTTCTAAAGCCGCTATGCGTTTTTCGAGGACGTCAGTGGTGGGATTCATGATGCGAGTGTAGATGTTGCCAAATTCTTTGAGGGCAAAGAGGTTGGCTCCGTGTTCTGAATCCTTAAACGTAAAAGAGGTGGTCTGATAGATCGGAACTGCCCGCGATCGGGTGGTACCATCTACTTCTTCCTGGCCAGCGTGCAACTGCAGGGTTTCATATCTTAATTTTGACATCGCTTGTGATTGTTTTTTGATTTAATAAATGTGTTCGTAAGATAGGGGAGATTTTGAAGTTTTGAGCATTGAAGAAGCGAGTGAGATGCGAAAGATGATTTTGAAACCGCGCGGAAACGCCAAATGGTCCTGAATCATAAATCAGCGCGAAATAGATTTGATTAAGATAAGCGCGAAATGGATCCGCACCTAAGGTGGAAGATTGATCCGGACGATCTTAATTAACGCGGAAAGGATCCGCGCCTGCACACCGAAAAATGCAATCCGATCAAACCTGATCCCATTATATGTTATGCATTGCAAGAATTGGAACTAGTGAAATTGCCAATTTTCATGTGTTTTTGGCAAATATGCTAGTGACGATAGATAAGTATGGACGAATCTTAATTCCTAAAATCATTCGTGAGAGATTGGGATTGAAAATAAACGACAGGCTTCTTATTGAGGATGAGCTAAACAAGTTGGTGATCAAACTGGTCGAGGTGGAATCAAGTGTGGTGGAAGAAGGGGGGCTGCTGGTTTATGTTGGAGAGATGGACGGAGACATAAATGTTGCATTGCAAAATGTCCGGGCGGAAAGGGATGCAAATGTACTGGACTTGAATTGAAGAATGAAGGTCCTCATTGATTCCACAGTTCTGGTGGCAGTCTGTGTTCAAAAGCATAGAGAACATGAAGCTGCGATAGACTGGTTTGCAAAAGCTGCATCAAGAAATCTGTCCCTGTATGCGGCAACTCATTCTCTTTCCCAAACATACAGTGTATTGACTCGCGCGCCCTTCAAACCTCGCATCCCTCCAAAACTTGCCTTCAAAATGATAAATAGAAATTTTCGAAGGCGACTGAATTGGATTCAACTGACAGAAAAGGACTATTTCGCAATCACGAAGGGGATGGCTGAAAAAGACTTGAGAGGAGGGTTAATATATGATGGATTGATCCTAGCAGCGGCAGAAAAGAAAGGTTGTGAAGCTGTCGTAACTTCTAATGTCAGAGATTTTCGGCGCCTTGTTACAGCACTTGATCTAGAGATTGAAATTACTTCGCTTTAAAGATTTTCATTAAGCACTGCCTATGAACGGAACTTGCTCGGAATGGATCTTGTCTCGGTAAAGAACCATTGCGGAAAAGATCCGCACCTATGGCAAGCAGAGGAAAAATTGATCGACCATTGTGGATTAGATCCGGATTATGAGCTTGCGCGGATTAGATCCGCACTCATGGTACGGCATTACCTATCTGTTGCGAGCGCCCTGAAAGGACGCCACATCAAAGCGATGGATGAAATCTATCTTATAATTTATTTAGTAGATTCCAAATGCAAAAACAATTGCGACAATAAATCATAAATTCAACCAATATGTAACCTTCGCGACCAACGCACGATTGCGACTCGAAAATTGCGAGAATGGTTCCCACAGGTAATTGTCAGTGTAGACGATAAAGAAATCGGAGACGGGAGCAAAACGCCACTGCAAACGCGCATTGATGTTGAGATTTTCAAACTGGCTGTTGTACTGAAAGAAAGTGGTGAGAAAGAGTTTCTTGCTAAAGGTGAGGTCAATGCGAGGTCCGATGAGCCATAGTCGGGCAGGTTCAAATGGAGCATCAAGGTCTAAGTAATTGTAGGCAAAATCAAGAGAGACAAATCCATAGGGCTGATAGCGAAAGGTGAGTTGGCCTTCCAGTCCTGCGCGAAAACCATTGTAAAATTTTCCGATCGAAGGGGCCAGTTCGTACGAAAATACCTGAGTGGCGTCGGAGCTGTACATGAATTGGGCTTGTGTAAAGGAGTAGTCGGAGCCCGCCGATAGAAAGATTCCATCGTCCTGTACTCTGGTGGGGTCAAAATCACGCAGAAGCAAGACGTCGGTGTGTTGCATGCCGACGGATATGCTGCGATTATCTCGAAATCGAAAATCCCACATAGCGTCTACTTGCCACTCCGACAGACTGAAGGGATCTAGCAAATTGTTTTCTTTTTTACCCAACTCATAAAAAAATCGGGTATCAAGGGTAAGGTCGTGGCGTGCCAGATTGCCAGATCCGTTAGGCCAATAGAGTTGCAATTCGGGGCTGGCGAGGAAGAAGTCTTTACGAGGCGCAAAACCAACCTCTGTGTTATATCCTTGTCCCACCAACATATGAGACCATTCGAGGCGATATCGCCGCTGCAGATACTCGAGTGAGAGGCCATGGGTAAATTTGTGATCGATATTGGTTGGTGAAAAAACACGATGGTAAAAAGTTTTACCCGTCCATTTATTGTCGGGAGTATTCAATCGATATTCGAGACCAGCTACTCGATTGTAGGGCAAATAATTAGTGGCATTTTCAATGGGATCAGTGGCCTGCTTGTTTACAAAAATAAAAGCCAAGTTGGAGCGCTGGAAAACCCGTTG
>CAJQNM010000478.1 GCA_905479665.1 uncultured Saprospiraceae bacterium | reverse complement strand
GCTTTTACGCAGTGGCATGATGGTGAGCCAGGTAAACAGCATGAAGTACGAGCATATCCCTGATGGTGCCGAGGTGACCACCAAAGTGAGGTATCGCGATCCCGGAACCTTGAGTACCGTTTTGAACGTAGAAGACAAAATCAAGGTCGAATTCTTGGCAAATGTGCGTGGTGTTGCACCTGGCCAATCGTCTGTTTTCTATGAGGGCGAAGATGTCGTCGGCGGTGGGATCATCTACAATTCAATTTTAGATTAAAAATTAATGCGCGGTATTCTTTTTCTTGCCGTGATTACTCTAGGGTACACAGCGTGTCAGAGTGAGTACGAGTCGCCCCTGGACGAGGAAGCCTACGGCTATTCATACTTTCCGCTTTCGGTGGGTCAAAGCCTTACCTATCTGGTAGATTCGATTCGTTTTGACTATGTCGGAAATAGTTTTCAGCAAGACTCCTCCTCCTTTTTCCTGCGCGAAGACTACGTAGAGAAACTTAAAAACCAGCAAGGTGAAGATCTCTACCGCATCGTGCGCTATAAATCCCGAAGCCTGGAAGGGCCGTGGGAAGTACTGGATGTGGTGAGCGAGTACCGGACGCTGAATCAGGCTTTCCGAACTGAGAACAATCAAAAGTTTAACGTATTAATCTTCCCACCTAAGGTGGGCCAAACCTGGGACGGCAATGCCTTCATCAATCAAGATGTGGAGGTCTTCGTGAAGGGAGAACGCATCAAAATGTTTCAATATTGGGCGTACGAAATATTACCTATGGCAGTGCCTAATGCCATGATCGACGAGGGGGCCTATCAGGATCTCTTGATTGTACAACAGGCCGATGATGAAAATGCCTTTGATCTGCGTAGATCTCACGAGTATCGTGCCAAGGGCGTCGGGGTAGTGTACCGCGAGCGCTGGATCTTGGAGTCGGCCTGCAAGTTTTTAGGCACACCTGAAGTATGTATTGACCGCAATTGGCCAGAGAAGGCCGGTCGAGGATTTATTGTGAGAGAAAAACTAGTGGCACAACAATGATACCTGATCTGCTGGAGATAGGATTTGTACGTAAGCTAAAGGGTTTTCAAGGCCTGATTAAGGTGGCTACCAAGGAGCAATTTGAAGATGCGTTGGTCAATGCGTCCTTTATTTTCATCAACATGGATGGCAGCAAAGTCCCTTTTGGGATCGAGCGAGTGGAATTGGCAAATGATGTAGTCCTAAAACTAGACCATGTCACATCAAGTGAGGATGCGACAGCACTGGTGGGCAAAGAGCTTTACCTTCCTGTGTCTTTATTTGATGATGAAGACCTCGGCTCAAAGACAAGTGATGACTTATACTATGGGCATGTACATGGCTATTCACTCATCGACACTGCCGGTAAAAAGGTTGGAACCATCGAAATTGTGGAGCAATATCCTGGGCAAGAGATGGCCACCTTAACGATGCCAAATGGCCGTTCTGCATTGGTACCACTGGTCGATGCCTATATACTCGAAGTAGACCAGGAAGCAAGCACCATTAAAATGGATCTGCCAGAAGGGGTGATCCCTGATTAAATAGTGTTATTACTTGATTGTGACGCTCAAAGATGCCAGAAGACGTGCTGGCTTATTGTCAAACGAGTAAGACTGGTCGTTAAAAACAATGTGATCGCCAAATTTTGAAAAATTGCCCTCATAGCGAATGTCGAGCATCAGGTTGAAAAAATCCAAACCGATGCCACCTTGCCATCCATAGGTGAGATCACGAAATTTTTGCTCGTATTGGTCAAACTTCAACAACTCGCTGCTGCTATTGATAAAGTAATGACCTACCGGCCCGAGCATCATGCGCAGAGGTCCAGCTTTTATACCAAAAAGGAAGGGTATATCAAGGTTCTGATATTGTTCTGAAAATATCTGGTCCGTACCAGCCCCCAGGTCACTGTAACTAAAATCCACGGAGTTGCTATTGAAGAGGAATTCGGGTTGGATGACAAAAGTTGCCAGACGCACTTGCAAGACCATGCCGATGTGATAGCCAAATTTGGCATCGCTGATCGCAAGTTCAAATTGCTCCGTACCTTGTGTGAGGCTAAGTGCCTTGCTGATGCCTAGATCGTAGGTTCCGATGCCACCTTTTATGCCAAAGCGAAACTGGGCCATGGCAGATGCAGCCATGAAGCAAAACAGAACGATGCAAACCACTTTTTTCACTTGCCTGAGATTTTTCCCAAATTGTGTATGAAGATAATATATTAACAACGATGTTTCACACTCTAGATCTTTGGTAGTGTCTTGATTAACATAACTTTATCAGCTCATGGCAGACAGTGCAAAACATATACTAAATCAAGTCGAGTTCGTCGGCAGCTTTGACAAAATTGAGGACTGCCCGTCTGATGAAGTGCCTTGCTATGCCTTCGTAGGCCGCTCCAATGTGGGGAAGTCTTCGCTCATTAACTTATTGACAGACAGAAAAAAGCTTGCCAGAATTTCCAAACAACCTGGAAAAACTCAAATGATCAATTTTTTTCACGTGGACAATGCTTGGTATTTAGTCGACCTTCCTGGCTATGGGTACGCCAAGGAGTCTAAGAAATTGCGGGCAAAATGGGATAAAATGGTGCGAAGTTATCTCGCAGAAGCTCCCAATCTCATGACTTCATTTGTCCTAGTCGACAGCAATGTGCCACCTCAGGAGTATGACCTCTCCTTTATCAATTGGCTCGGTGAGAATGATTTATCTTTCGGACTTATTTACACAAAAGTAGATCGACATCGCAAGGAGCAGATTCGTAAAAATAAGATCGAAGCAATTCAACAATCTATCTTGGAATCATGGAGTGAGTTGCCACCTCAGTTTGCCGTGAGCGCTGTTTCCGGAGAGGGTAGGGAGCAATTATTAGCCTATATTGCTCAACTGAACACGCTTGTGAAAGTCCACTAAGAACTATGGAAGAACAAATACAGCTCTATCCTTATATCGAACCCAATATGGAGCGGTGGCCTATTCACCAACTTACCCTAGAGCGGAAGGAGTTTATCGCGGAGCTCAATAAGTACACTTTTGATCAGATCACCGCAGAATCGGATCAGCCTATTAGAAGCTTGCTGGATAAGGTGCTCTATATGGAGCGAAGTCGGATCACGAACAATCCCTGGCGGGTAGATCCTCCCGATGATCAACAATTCTGGAAATCGGTAAAAAGTGAGTTGGAAGATTATTCGAGCCCGGAAAAAAAGCATTTAGTTGCCCAGAAGTATGAGGAGATCCTACAGCGTATTATCGATCGCTACAGCAAGGAGATCGTAGGCAGTTTTGTACCAAAGACATATTCTCAAGCTCGTAGTATTCTGACTTTCATGTTTAAACGACTGCTGATCAAGCGCAGCAATACGCGAGTATGGGGGAAGAAAGAACAGCTCTATCACCGCATCAAACTGTATGGAGACAGCGAGAAGATTCGAGCATTGACCAAGATCGGGACCGTCGTCATGGTGCCCACTCACATGAGTAATCTAGACTCCTTACTGATTGCCTATGCGGTAGATCTAAAGGTCGGCCTTCCCTCCTTTTCTTGGGGAGCAGGACTGAACTTGTACAATTTTGGCCCGGCAGCCTACTTTATGAATCGGCTGGGGACGTACCGGGTAGATCGACGCAAAAAAAACCCAATCTACCTGACCACGCTCAAGTCGATGTCGACACTCACCATGATGCGTGGGGTACACTCTCTCTTTTACCCCGGAGGCACTCGGTCTCGCAGCGGAGCAATCGAAACCCAGTGTAAACTAGGACTCCTCGGCACGACGGTCGAGGCTCAGCGCATGCTTTGTCAATCAGGTGAAGGCAAGAAAATCTTTATGGTGCCGCTCATCATTGATTACCACTTCGTACTGGAAGCCAAATATCTGATTGAGCAACATCTTCAAGAAGTAGGCCGTGAGCATTATGCGGCCATTCGAGATGAGTCCAAAAGCAAGCGAAAACTGCTAAAGTTTCTTCTGCAGTCCTATCGCGAGTCATCAGAAATCGTGATGTCCTTGGGAGAGCCTTTTGATGTGCTGGGCAATTTTGTCAATGAGCAAGGAGAGAGTGTGGATGCAGATGGCAAGGTGCTTGACATCAAAGACTATTTTCTTAATGATGGAGAGATTACCGCCGACCCACAGCGAGAACGCGTCTATACCCAGATATTGGCAAAACGTATTTTGGAGCGCTTCCGCAAGGACAACGTCGTACTCTCATCTCACGTGATCGCTTTTACGGCCTTTCGCATTTTGGTAGAACGGTACAACGAATTGGATATCATCGGTCTACTCAAGCTACCA
>CAJQNM010000477.1 GCA_905479665.1 uncultured Saprospiraceae bacterium | reverse complement strand
GCCCATCACCCCCATGACACTGCCACAAACCCCAGCGGTGAGTGCCACAATAAAAAAGATCCCCACGGCTGGATGAATGTGCTTGCGAAAGGCCTGCAAGGCCGTTTCTCCAGTCACCAAGGTATAGCGGCCATACAGGTTGATCATGAAGAATGTGCAAAGACAAGATGCCGCAATGGTCCAGAGCAAGGACATGCCATAGTCAGCACCCGCTTTGGCCATGGCCGTAACGCTGCCCGTACCAATATTAAAGCCCAGGAGAAAAATACCTGGGAGAAACAGAGCCAGGCCCGCTCCAATCTTTTTAAACAACGTCTTTTTTTCAGCCATGGGTCAATATACGTGATTCTCTTAACTGAAATCATTCCATCAAAAATTCACGATCTTAAGGTCGACTTTTCCTGCTGTTGGCTCAATCATCTCGCTTGTGACAAGACAGGAATGCAAAATTAGAAGAAGATAAGTACACTTAGATCATGCCAGCCAAAAGGAATTACTCGAGTACATCCATGAAAATAAATTTATTCATGGGTATCCTATTGCTCAATTTCACAGTTCTTGGTCAAAACCCAACCACTGTCTTTATTGAAGCCGAAAGCTTTGCAAACAGAGGTGGCTGGGTCATTGATCAGCAGTCGATGGATGTCATGCAATCTGCCTATCTCATGGCCCATGGATTAGGCGTCCCAGTCACGGATGCAACAACTTCCATTCATGTACCCTCCAACGGTAAATATTCAATTTGGGTACGTACCAAAGATTGGGTAGCACCATGGAATGTCAAAGGAGCTCCGGGAAAATTTCAATTGCTCATCAATAACCAGCCGCTCGAAGTCACTTTGGGAACGGAAGGAGCCGACTGGCATTGGCAGTATGCCGGACGCATTAACCTCAGCTCTGGAAATACCAGTATCTCTCTGCATGATCTCACTGGTTTTAATGGAAGGTGCGATGCGATCGTTATTACGAAAGACAAAAGACTCACTCCACCGAATGAATTGGCTGATTTATCAGTATTTAGAGATAAGCACCTCAAGTATCCCGATGCCCCCGAAGATGCTGGAGCGTATGATCTCGTAGTTGTTGGAGGAGGAATTGCTGGGATCTGTGCAGCTGTGAGTGCCGCACGTTTGGGTTCTAAAGTGGCACTTATTCAAAACAGACCCATCTTAGGCGGGAATAACAGCTCGGAAGTCAGAGTAGGTTTATCGGGCCTCATTTATCAGACACCCTACGGTAATTTAGGCGCGCTCGTTGATGAGCTAGGTGCCATTGGTCACTGGACTTTATGGGAAGCTGAACAAAACCCCGAGACAGACCGCAGCAAGAAAATACTCGAAATAATAAACAACAACCCAGAGAAAAAAGAGCACAATGCTGGTGTCGCGAGTAATTATGATGACAACAGAAAACTCCAGGTCGTGCGTGCAGAAGAAAACCTAACTCTATTCTTAAATACACATGTAATAGCGGTTGACAAAAAGGAAAATCGCATCACTGCCGCCGTAGGTAAGAGTATCATTACAGGAAAAGAATACAAATTTAGAGGAACTCTATTTGCTGATTGTACAGGCGACGGCACATTGGGCTATCTAGCCGGAGCAGACTTTAGGGTAGGAAGAGAAGCAAAATCTGAAACAGGTGAGCCACGCGCACCCAACAAAGCGGATAAACTTGTCATGGGCACTTCTGTTCAATGGAATTCTGTCGAGACAAAATCTCCCAGTCCTTTTTCCAGCACCAGCCCCTGGGCCGTAAAGTTTGATGAGAAAACGGCAATCAAGTCGACCAAAGGCGATTGGGATTGGGAAACAGGTGCACGACGCGATCAGGTAAAAGAAATCGAACGGATCAGAGATTACGCTTTGAGAGTAACCTTTGGCAATTGGGACTATTTGAAAAACAAGAGTACGTACAAGGATGAATTTGCCAGTCGAGCGCTTTCTTGGGTAGCGTACATTGGTGGAAAAAGAGAGTCACGAAGACTAATGGGAGACGTTGTTCTCAAGGAGCAGCATATTCTTGAGGGAAAGAAATTTCGTGATGCTACGTTCACAACTACTTGGGGAGTGGACCTTCACTACCCCATAAGACAAGATGGTTTCACAGGCGAACCCTTTCTAGCCAGGGCAGACATTCGTGAAATAAAACCCTATCAAATTCCCTATCGCTGCCTTTATTCTCGAAATGTGAATAACCTATTTATGGCGGGGCGGAACATAAGTGTTACTCATGTGGCGTTAGGCACAGTCCGGGTGCAACGGACAACTGGTATGATGGGTGAGGTAGTAGGAATGGCAGCATCCATTTGTAAAAAGGAAAAGGCGCTACCACGAGACATCTACGAAAAACATTGGTCAGAATTAGATACCCTATTGAAGCGTGGCATTGGCAACCCTCAATGGTAATTACAGATTAAAAAAAAATCCGAGTGACTCTACGAAAGATCTTCCAAATAGTATTGATTATCGCCAGTCAGGGTCCATTACTCGTTTCAGCTACATCAGTAACACATCGAGAATATTCCAAATTGGCTTTCGAGTATCTCAC
>CAJQNM010000476.1 GCA_905479665.1 uncultured Saprospiraceae bacterium | reverse complement strand
AATGTACATTGTCGACATCCATTGTATGCCGGCTCATGGCTTCGGCAGCGCGATAGTATTTGGTCTCTCCCGTGCGCATAAATTGCAACCAGTACATGTAATCAACAGCGGGCTCATTATTCTGCCAGCGATACCACTCCTCTCGGTAGTAGTTGTTTTTCTGGTCACCAAAATCAAACATCCCGTACCAAGGCTCCCATTGTTGGTTAAATAATTCCCACTCGAATTTGTAATCCAGCGAGCGTTCTAAAGCCAGGTATTTTTCACTGCGTGGTGCAAATTGTCCAAAGGCTTTGCTGCGTGCATATGTTTCGGGGCTTGCATGTGCAACCGGAGGGTCCAGAAAATAATTCATGGTTTGTTTGATCTCTTGATCCGATCGCCCATGCTCGTGAAAGTCAAAGACGACTTCGCTGGTCTTGGTCACGCCCTCGGCAAAATTTGAAATCATACCCTGGTCGCGTTCCATTGAGTGACGAGCAAAACTCATTGGATCTGCACGAGGTGACCACAGGTAGGCGGTGGCCTCTTCAGCTTCCGGATCAAAAACAATTTCTTTGGGGTATTCCTCCAAAAAATGTCGAATTCCTAAACCAATACCCCAGCGGGAGTCAGAAATTTCGGCCCAGCCTTCAGCTCGATCCATTTGTTTTATGGTCGCATCATCAGCGCTGATCCGAGCGCTAAATCCATCGATTCGTTCCTCCGATGTAGAATTGGGCACGGGTGGAATGCGATCAGTTTTAGGACCGGTTTGAAAGATGGACATCTTTTGTGCCGTGGGTGACTCCGATCGATAGACCTCATCCGTTGTTGGGCTGGCCCAGGGTCCATTCTTATAGCCGCAGCGGTAAGAGACCTCACCATCCATATGATATTTTAGGCAGAGACCGGTGGCAGCGATCTGGTCATTGGGTTTCATCCAGGCAGAATCAATACTTTTCGAATCATCCATGATCTCTGAATCGGCCGATAGAGCAATATTTGCATGCTCGCCCGGGAGTATCTCGTGTTTGTCCGGTATTCCCGTATAGGTCAGTGTGTGAAAAACCCGGATGTACGATTTACCTGCATAAAGGTGAATCCGGATCACGAAAGGTGAGGCACGATTGTCCGATCGCTCGTAGGTATACTCCCCCTCCAAGCGAATGATCGCATGCAGCGGACCAGAGCCACGCTCACGCACTGTACGGTGCACGACAGCCGTCGATTGGTCTAGACCTTGATCATCGAAAATATCGAGAAATGATCCACGACCAGCGGCTGAAACGGCAATCGTGTCTTCCTGATCAATCCCATTGCCATCTACGTCATAGAGTACATCATCAATAAATCCTCCCAGCTTTTTACTGACCGAAAATTGCAACGGACCAGTATTGACCATCGTTGTCTGTCCAGTACGCTGGGCATTTTTTATTTTAATTTTAGGCCCCTCAATCGGCATTTTTCGAATATTGGGACCATACTCGACAATGTATTGATCGTCTTTCTCGCAGAAAAAGAAAATCCAAACCCATTTCACGCTATAGTCCACCGGTTCCCAAGTCGTGACCATATTTATTTGAGCAGGAATTTCCACTCCATTTTTATCCAAAAGTCTGATGTGATCAGGAGAGCTTAGTGTGCCTTGAGCAAAAGGAATACCTAGTGTGATTGGGGCTCCTTCGCTGGGATTGTTTACGGTGATCGGAATTTGCTCGGCAACGACTGTTGAGGCCCACACGCAGGTCATCACTGCAAGGATGTATATTCTTCTCGTATTAATTCTTTTACACCTCATTTTCTCTTCCTCTTGTTCAGAATTAAATCTGAATATTAATTGTTTTGAAAAATATTTTGTGCATCAAAACACAGAGCGGCCGCACCCAACACCGGAATATTTGGATCTTCGGAGATCTCAATCTTTAGGCGATCAGGAGCGGGCCGGTAGACCATTGTCCGAATTTGTTGCCAAAGACTTTCTTCAAAATATGGATATGCCTTGCTCACTGATCCACCCATGATAATCACATCTGGATCGAGGGCATACAGTATGGCAATTATTGCATTGCCCAAATGAGTGCCGAATTCAGCATAAAGAGCAAGAGCAGCGCTGTCATCAGACTGTGCTTTTTCGTAGACGCTCGTGCCTTCCGTACCATGAATATTTGCAAAAAATTGCCCACTGCTGTAATATTCATAGTAGTGATCCAGATAGGGTAACATGCCAAATTCGCCAGCTCCACAAGTGACACCACTGTAGAGTTTATCATTGATTATGATGCCTGCTGCCATCCCTGTCCCCACAATCAACGCAACAAAATTGCTATGGTCCCTCCCTTTTCCAAAGTACTTTTCGCCTACTGCAAAACAATTAGCATCATTATTTAGATAGACTGGCACCGTGTATTTTTCCTCCAATATCTTTTTCAAATGGATCTCTTTCCAGGATGGAATATTCTGGACGTCGTAGACGATCCCTTGTGCGACATCGACAATACTTGGCACTCCGACACCAATGGCCGTTACTTCGCGATCAAAAATAGAATCGATTGCACTACAGATCGCCTCCACCACAACCTCAGCGTCTTCGGTGACAGGTACTGGTAATTTGCAGGAGTCCAGCAGTCTTCCAGCTTGCACTCGACCGACCATCACCTTGGTGCCTCCCAGATCGATTCCCAATACCGTGCCGTGTTCTACCTCCATTATGTGGTGGCCAATTTTTTATTCTGTCCCAGAAGTTTATTGTTGACGATGGGCTTGGCCCAAAATCCAATAGAACCGATGTAAGCCAGGGTCAGAAATAAGAAGAACATTCCTGCTCGAAGGCCAAAATTGTCTCCGAGCCAGCCGACAATCAAAGGAACAATTGCACCCCCGGCGATACCGGATACCAAAATGCCAGAAAAAGAGCCATGATGATTTCTTACTGAGTTGAGTGCAAGAGCGATAATAATCGACCACATGACGGAGGCAAAAAATCCGACCAGTGGAAAGCAAATCAACGCCATTGATCTAGACCCCACCAGAGCCATCAGCAAGGATACGATTGCAGCCATTGAAAAACCAATTAAGACCTTTCTGCTGTCGACAAATTTAAGCAGTACCAAGCCCAACACAGCTCCTGCTGTCATCAGACCCCAGAACAGAGCGACCGTTCGGGCCCCAAGGGTCTGAGGATCTACTTCATGATATGTTTCTAGAAATTGGGAAATCCAATTGGCTACTCCTTGCTCGGTACCGACATAGGCAAAAATGGCAAAGAAATACATCAGGACGAGCGGCTTCTTAAGCAAAGAGACATGGGTTTGCCATGCTCCGACTTTTTCATCTGCTTTCAGATCTACCTGTGGAAATCGTATTAAAAAGATGATCACTACCATCAGCAAGGACACCACAGCGAAAATCCAATAAAGCGAAATCCAGGGCAAATCACTTGGCACTAGATTTCCAAAAATTTGGTTTACCCGTTCAGACTGATTGTCGCCTGTCAAGAGATAACTATACAAGAGTGGACTCAGGAAAGATGCCAGCCCAAAAAAGAGTTGCCCTAAGACAGAATTGAAAGCAAAATTTTCTTCTCCTCCGGCAACCCGAAGAAGTGGATGCGTGGCCACCTGAAGCATGGCCATTCCGGCACCGATGCAGAATAATGAAACGAGGTATAGATGGTACGAAGGTTTCCATGAAAAAAGAAATGCTCCCAAGAAGGCGAGCAGAAAAGCCAACATCATCACTTTCTTTTCTCCGATACGCTCGACCAAGATTCCGGAGGGTATCGACATGACCCCGTAGGCAATAAAGAAGGCAAAAGGCAGCAGTGCTACCAAAGTCAAGCTAAGGTCAAAACTTTTGATGATGTCGGGCACCAACGGACCTATAATATTTGTCAAAAAGGATATGACAAAAAAGATGATAAGGATGAGCCCGACAATCAGGTAATTACGTTTCATTCTGCAGTGCTAGGGACGTTCGATTTTGAGCATCGGAAATAATCTGAGGAGATCTTCGGGCTTTGGTTGGTATCCGTATTCGGCAATTTCGAAGGCCTCAGTATATTTTGTGTCTTCAGCTGCTTCTTCTCCATACCATTTGATCAGAGATGCTCTTCGGTCAGCAGACATCACTCCCGGGCGAGCTTTGATGCGCTGTGAAAGCCAGGCTCTACGTTCTTCTTTGCCTTCGGGTATTAAATCCTGGCTGCGTCCATTGGTCCAGGGGCCCCACTCGTACATTTGAGATACATGCGCGTCGAGTGCGTCGATCTTCAACTCCACGACTTCATCAATAGACACCACGACATCAGCTTGATGTGGATATGGCCGCTTGAAACCATCTTGCATGTAAAGAAAAAGCGGATTCTTTTCAAGGGGAGGAGTATCTGGACAGACGTTCGGCACGATGACCATATAGGCGGCATCCTGAACCAATTTTCCAGCATTGCGATGATCGGGATGGTAGTCATTTGATCGTAGACCCAAAACAATATCTGCATTCCATTCTCTGATCTTGCGAATCACTTGATGTCGCACTTCTAGCGTAGGTAGTAACTCCGCATCGTGATTATCAAGGGCCTCGTATTCCGCAATCCCAAGTCTTCTGCCCGCTTCAGCAGCCTCGGCCTTGCGACGTCTGGCCAGAGCACCACCTCCTTCAGTCTGATGACCGGCGTCACCACTTGTGAGGGCCAGAAATTTTACATTGTGGCCCATCTTTGCAAATAGGGCGGCGGTACCGCCGAATTTGTAATCGCAATCATCCGGGTGAGCTCCGATGGCAATAATATTGAGTTTCTCCTGGGCAGACACAGTCAGGAAACCCGACAGCAGAAAAAATAGAGATAGTATTCTGGTTAATTTCATAATTAATTTATTAAATAATTAATAGCCAGCGTTTTGCGACAAATTACTGTTTAAATCAAGTTCTCGTTGTGGTATGGCGAAATAGATCTTTCCGTTGATCGATTTACCTTGAGCACTCATCACACTTTCGGCTACACCAAATCTCTTTAGGTCTGCCCAGCGGTGATTTTCGAAGGCCAATTCCACTCGACGCTCTTGCAGTAGTTTTTCTGCATAAGATCTGGGAGTACTTGCATCAACTGTCGGGAGTCCCGCCCGAGCTCTGATCTGATTGATCAAGTCATAGCCCTCATCTCCCTCTCCCACGGCTTCGGCGAGCATAAGCAAAACATCTGCATAGCGAAATACCACCCAGTTATTGGGTGCATCGTCTTCACTAAAGGCATTCGTGCGACCATATTTTATCGGCCAGCCGGTGTTGGTTTCGGTCACACTATCGATCGAGGCTGCAAATCGCAGGTCTCCTGCCTCATACGCATCGATCAAATCTCGTTCGGGAATATTGCGCTGACCAGAAGTAACAGCAGTAGACAAATCGCCATTAAATTGGCTCGTAAAGCTATTTCCTTGGTCACCAAAACCGCCTTCAAACTCCACTTCAAAAATAGACTCAACGTTGTGTTCATTCTCCACTCCCCATAGATCTGAGTAATTTTCGACCAGCTGATAGCTCCCCGAGCTCATGACCCGGCGCAAAGCGCTCTCTGCATTGCTTCGGTCTCCCAGTGTGAGGTAAACTTTACCCAGTAGCGTGCCCGCCGCACCGCTGGTAGCTCTTCCGAGATCAGACCCGCTGTGGCTTGCTGGTAATTTTGATTCGGCATCCGTCAAATCTGTAACCAATTGAGCGTAGACCGTTTCAGCCGAAACTTGCATATGATCAGCTCCCTCTGTGACCGAGTTGGTCTCAGACAAGACCAACGGAATATTTCCGAAAGAAACGGCCAGGTGGTAGTAGTAGAGCGATCGCAAGAATAGCGCTTCGCCTTTAAATTGCTCTTTGAGTCCTGCATCCATCTCGATGGCGTCGATGCGACCCAGCACAATATTGGCCCGCGCAATTCCTGAGTAAGCGGCATTCCAGCTGGCTTCCGTAATATTGCTCGTTGCGATGTCTATGAATTTATCAAAGACACTTATTTCTTCTGCCAAACCAGTTCCATCCCAAAACGTATTGTCTGACCTTAACTCCTGCATGACCCAATAACTCTGATCATAGCAGCCGTCAGACTTGAGGATATTGTAAATGGAATTTACGGCCACTTGCATGTCAGTGGCCGTCTTGTAAAAGGTACCTGCATTGCGCTGCGATATGGGAGATAAATCCGTAAAGTCTTTTGAGCAAGCAACAAATACGAGTAAAAAAGATGCGGGAAGAATATATTTAGATTTCATTTTATTCAATTTTAGATTGAAATAATTAAAACGATGCATTTACTCCAACGGTAAATACCCGAGACAGCGGATAGGCCCCGTAGTCTTCGCCTTGCACATTCACATTATCTTCTTGATTATTTACCTCTGGGTTAAAGCCCAGATAATCGGTGATGGTAAGCAGATTGGTTCCAGAGACATAAATCCGCATTCCCGAAAGAGCATTGCCAAGTTTACTTTCTGGAAAGGTGTACGACAAAGTGACATTTCGTAATCGCAGATAGGAAGCATCTTCCACCTGATAGCTTGATGGCCGGTTGTTGCTATTTCCTGTTTGTCGATTGGCTCGTGGAATGAGACCATTTCCAGGCTCGGAGGCAGACCTCCATCGCTCAGTCCATTCTGAATAGCCGTTATAGTTTGCCTCACCATTGCCCATGTGTCTACGAGTGAGGTTTAAAACTTCAGATCCAGAAACCCCCTGAATCAAAAAACTCAAACTGAACGCATCGTATCCAAGCGTATTGGTGATGCCATAGGTGAAATCAGGTAGGTAATTCCCAACGATCGTACGGTCTAGTGGATCAATAATACCATCACCATTGATATCAACCCATTTGAAATCTCCAGGATGAGGTGTAGCAATTTTATCCTCCGGCCCCGCATCGATCTCTGCCTGTGTCTGGTATATGCCATCGGTTTGGTATCCATAGTAACTGCCGATCGGCGAGCCAATTTGCGTGATGTGTCGATTTCCGGCACCTCCCGAACTTAAGATGGGGTCTCCCGACGGCCCTAGTTTTGTCACTTCATTGTCGATGGTGGCAAAATTAAAATCGGTGGTCCAGCTAAAATTGCCAGTGACATTACGGCTGGTCAAACTAAGTTCAAAACCTTTGTTCACCACTTCACCGATGTTGGTTAGGGCATTGGTGAAGCCGAGCGCAGCCGGAACTTGCACAGCGAGAAGAAGATCTGATGTGGTGCTGCTGAAATACTCAATCGATCCGTAAATACGATCATCCAAAATACCGAAGTCGAGTCCGATATCATACGAGCTGGTTTTTTCCCAACTAAGGTCAGGATTATTAATGGTCGATGGTGAAATGCCATTCACGAGTGACCCTCCGAATGTATAATTTGCCGGATCCAAGAGGCCGATGGAAGCATAATTGG
>CAJQNM010000475.1 GCA_905479665.1 uncultured Saprospiraceae bacterium | reverse complement strand
GATAGCGTGTTGGAAGAACTACTTCGGAAAGCTGGATGCGGGAGATCCGCACGTCCGGTTTGATGAGGGGGGCTAGCAACAGCCCCTACTCTACCTTGCTAGAGTGCCGTACGCCATGTTTTGGGATTTAATTGTCTGGTTGTTTCATCAGTCCAGCCTCTTGACTAATGACTTTTGACCAATGACTCCCGTAGGGAAGTTCTTGGATATGCTCTCCATCGCCTCTTTTATTTATCGCCGGAATGTGAGTAAAATGGAGCTGTGGGGATAGGAGTTCTAGCATGTCGTATTTCTTATTGCGCTTACGATTATGACCTAGGAGTGAACTGCTGTGATTTAAATAAATGATAATATTTTCTTGGCAACAAGCCTGTGATTATGTATACGAAAGAGTATATTAAGGATGGGCTAATCAAGGGGAATTTGAACGCAGGTGGTGAGGTTCAGGACAAGCGCAGTTGGTTAGTTTATTTTTGAGCGACTCCTAATTACGAATAAGTACAATTCTCTTATGAAAAAATTCTATTGCCAGCTCGTATGTTCTCTACTTCTCAGTATTTACGCTAGTGCCCAAGTGCCTGATCTAACGGCGGGTGAGAACCGCCCCATTTACGGAAAAGGTGCAGAAATATCGAATCTTGGCCCAACTGGCTTGAGAGGTTGGATGTATAATACGAGAGGAGATACCTCTTCGAGTCGACAAATTCAGGTTGCGGAGATCGATTCTGGATCGCCTTCGGATGGAGCATTTCAGATTGGAGACTTGATTCTGGGAGTAACAGGTGATGGATCTTCACCCGTAATTTTTGAAGATGACTCGCGGCGCTTGTTTGCACAGGCTATTACAGCAGCAGAAGAGAAAAATCCAGCAATTCTCAAACTACTACGTTGGCGCGATGGCAATACCACAGAAGTTTCAATTACTTTGCAAACAATGGGTGCTTATTCTGCCACGGCTCCCTACAATTGCCCTAAATCTGCACTCATTCTTGAACAGGGACTGGATCATATCACAACCAATAATATATCCACAGGAAGAGCTGGGTTAGGTGTTTTATCACTGCTTGCTGCCAACGACCCTTCGAACCCTAAAAACGCTGATCGTCAGTCACTTGCGGCTACCCAAGCCCAGGCGCTGGTATTGGATCCGGAGGTTATTCAGTCGATTCTGCAAGCTGAATACCTTGAGGATTACGTGCTCCCAGATAAATCTTGGTATTGCTCAATAAAATTAGTCGTTCTGGCTCAGTATTATTTAGCCACGCAAGACGCATCTGTTTTACCTTCGATTCGTGCTTTTTCCAAAGTCATCACGGATGGGCAAAGTGAGTTTGGGACCTATGGCCACGCGTTCTCTAGATTTCTCTATTCAGGTGACCGCTCAAGGCGTTTCATGGCTCAATACGGACCGATCAATAGTTGCGGGATGATTGGCTTCTATGGGCTTTTACTCACCAAAGAATGCGGAATTACTAATCCGGCTATTGATCATGGGATTCATAAAGCAGCGATTTTCTTTGGACATTATGCTCATCGGGGCGCCATCCCCTATGGAGAGCATGGACCAAATATAAACTTTGTTTCCAACGGTGGGAAAAGTGGTCTTGCGAGCCTATGTTTTGAAATGCTTCCGGATAAAAAAGAAAAGCTAAAGTTTTTCACTAAAATGGCAATAGCTAGCAGCCGAGAAAATGAGGGAGGGCATTCAGGAAATTTTTTCCAACTACTTTGGACTCCATCGGCTGCCACTGTTGGAGGTGAGGTTGCTGTGCAGAATTTTTTCAGACCGGTCATTTGGCAGTATGAATTGATGCGTAAGTGGGACGGGTCATTGATCAATTCGGGAATTCCTAGGCGTAATCCAGGTTTCAATCACTTTTCCCAATCAGCCGTCTCGCTGTTGCTCTATGCGCTGCCCATGAAACAAATCCATATGACTGGGAGTTTCCGAACTGCAGATTTATTGACCAGTGCTGATATAGATGACGCTGAAAAATTGCGAACCTATTTGGCCAGTGGGCGTTCGACCCCAGAATTACTAGAGGATCTCACTAACTGGTCACCCTTTATCCGCAATACCGCCGCAGTTGAGCTTGGGAATCGAGCGACCTCGACCTGGGAGAATAGCGTCTTACTAGAGGTGATAGAATTGACAACTTCTTCTGATTTCATCACACGCTCTGGAGCATGCCTGGCACTGGGGAATATTGTAGGGAAGGAAGCAATAAGCGACGACGCTGGCAAAAATGTGGCGCGAATTCTTGTTTCGCTATTCGATGATCCCGTTTCGTATATCCGGAAAGAGGCCGCTTCAGCGTTAACTAAAATACCTAATTCAAAAAGATCCGAGCAGAGAACCGCTATAGTGAGTGCTATCACAAAATTAGAAAGGGCAACATTTCCACTTGATGAAGAGGACCCATTGCAAACCGATTTGACGGCTATGAGTCATTTGATTTTTTCCGTCAAAAATGAGACCGGAATTTTTGGGCTTCTGGAATGGGATAATTTGAGTGAAGTGGATGAAGATCTGGTTTTTCAAGCATTTGCATCCGCTGCGGCTTCCCCGCAACCAGAGGCTCGGGCTACTCTTACGCACATCATGAGAAGGCTAGATGCTGTCGGAGTTGCGGAGCTGGGCGGGTCAATTGTCGAGATGGCACACAAGAGAGCACCAGCTAACGTAATGTTTGCCGGTGAAAGTCGCCTTGAAGCATTGAAAGTCCTACAAAAGTATAATTATGGAGAAGGTGTGCCAGTGGCGTTGTATATGTTTGACCTAGACAGGGTAAGAGCCGTGCCGGATACTCCACTATCAATTTTGAATGACTATGGCGGCTCAAGTGTCTTGGTTCCGACTGATCCTGGTGTTATTGAATATTTAGAGTATATCGTGAGGGTTAATAGGTATGGGGGTGCTAGTCTCGCTCGTAATATCTTACAAACTATCAGTGAGGATACGAACCCAGTCCCTCCGATCATGATGAAAAATATTCATGCCGCTACGGCTGAAAGCTCATCCGTCACACTGCCAATAAGAAGAACGAAACTAACGGTGGAGGCATCAGACTTGGCAAAGGGAGACA
>CAJQNM010000474.1 GCA_905479665.1 uncultured Saprospiraceae bacterium | reverse complement strand
CCTGTATTGTTCTTTTATCATCTGATTTTTGAGATTTATAATGATGGTCAGTCACTGGGTAAAAAAGCATTTTCGATCAAGGTGCTTTCCACAAAAACTCTGGACCCCTCGCTTGATGCCTTTTTGTTGCGCTGGGTATTTCGCATTGTAGATATATCTATTTCGCTGGGATCTATAGCACTCGTAGCAATCATGGTATCCAAAAAATCACAACGCCTGGGTGATCTGCTGGGTGATACGGTCGTGATCAATCTAAAGGCGGATCGTCAAATACCCCTCAAGGAAATTCTGGACCTTGAAGAGAAAACTGCGTCAGTCAAATTTCCACAACTTGCTCACTATTCTGATGAGGAAATGCTACTGGTGAAGCAATCCCTGGAGCGCTATCGCAAGCGGCCCAACTTGGCTACTCGAAAAGTATTGAAGAACCTAGAGGGACGCATTGCCTCAGATCTCGAAATGCAGATGGAAGATCGTGACCCAGTCCGGTTTCTTGAGGAGGTTTTATCTGATTATATTCTACAGACACGGTAAGGAATTTACTTCGGCAAAACTTCGAAGCCTGCTGGATATAGACAAGTATTACATAGACTAAATAGCAGTTCTTCATACGAGGGTCGGCCAAACGCCAAAAGCTGTCCTCCAAGTCAACCCTAAGATTTCAACCAGCAAATGTAACCGGAAGGCGATTTATCCGTCCATTGAGATAGATGCTTGAGCGAATTGCTGGCTTCATCATTTATTTATCCTACAAATGTTGAAGAAATCATGTATATTTATCTTACAAATGTTGAAGATATAGGATGAACAGAAGATTGGGGCAGTTGGAAGAAATGATCTTATTAATGGTGATTCTCGTCAAAGGTGAAGTCTATGGCATCACCGTAAGAGAGGCTTACATCAAGCACTTTAGCCAGGAGATATCACTCAGCGCAGTACATACCGTACTGCGGAGAGTCGAGAAAAAGGGCTTTACAGTGTCTAAAATGGGTGGTGCAAATGCCGAAAGGGGTGGGCGGAGAAAGAGACTATATGAAGTCACTCCATACGGATTTCGCACTGCACAGCATTTACAAGAGCAGCGTACTAATGTTTGGGCACTTATCCCCAAATTGAATTATTGATATGACTGATGTTAAGCCAGATTTGCCCAAATGGGCGACTCGGTTTCTAGGCTGGTTCTGTGCCCCAGATTTATTGGAGGAGATCCTCGGTGATCTCTCGCAATCATATTTTCAGAACGTACATACTCATGGTGCGAAGCGAGCCACACGACAATTCTATTGGGACGTAATGCGCTTTTTCAACTTTAGCACGATCATGGGCAATCGTGTCATCGAACTTAATAAAATGAATTTTTCAATGTTTCGACACTACTTTATCATAACTCGACGGCTATTGGCCAAAAACAAAGTATACATTCTGGTAAATACGATTGGGTTAGGCATTGCAATAGCTTGCTGTCTTGCAGCCTATTTATTGATCGCATTCAATCTTGAATTCGATCAATTTCATCGATCTAAAAATCTCGATGACGTATACAGAGTACATACCGATCTAATTACAAAGTCGGGTCAACAGTTTGAACACAACTCAGCACCCTTGCCATTGGCGCCGCAGGCTGCAATTAGCAGTCCAGGAATCGAGCAATATAGTCGATACATCACGGGTAGGGGTTTTGTGCAAAAAGGGAACCAGGGATTTAGTGAAAATATCGCTTTTGCCGACAGTGCATTTTTAGAAATGTTTGAATTTCCCTTGTTACACGGAAGCATGCATCACTTTGAGGAGAAGCATCGGATTTTCTTATCGTATCAATTGGCTCAGAAAATGTTTGAAGGAGTCAATCCCACCGGCGAATCCCTACATCTTCATTTTGAAAATGAAAAACAAATTGCAGTAATCGTTGGTGGTGTAATGAAGAAAATACCACAAAACTCTACGTTCGGTTTTGATGCTTTGATCCGATTTGAAAATTATCTCGACATACATGATCTAACTATTGACACCTGGTCGGATTGGAGAGACCCAAATACTTTCGTGCAGTTAACGACAGCAAGATCTGCTCCACAAATCAGCAGTCAACTCGAGGCATATATCCCGATTCGCAATGAGGCCAAGGAGGATATAGAAATTAGTGCTTTTCATCTAGAACCTTTTTTTGCCAGAAGTGACGACAGGGTCATGTCAGGCTATGTCAATTCTCCGATCGATGACGCGCCCCTAATAATATTCTCAGTATTGGCACTGATGATTCTATTAATTGCTTGTTTTAACCTAACAAACACATCCATTGCTCTAAGCACTAAGCGCCTAAAAGAAATTGGGATCAGAAAAGCTGTTGGTGCAGCAAGGGGGCAAATTATTGGTCAATTTCTTTATGAAACGATCATTATTATGTCACTGTCTTTAATCACTGCCCTTCTATTCTCATGGTTGCTGATACTGCCCGAATTTACTGCCATGTTTAATCTTGATTTTGGCATGGAGGATTTAAGTGGAACGAATCTAGTGTTTACGCTTATCTTGATCCTTGTCATTGCTTCATTGGTGGCTGGAATTTACCCTGCCTTATTAAACAGCAGGCTTGATCCTGTAGCATTAGTAAATGGAACGATAAAAACAAAAGGCACGAACTGGTTGACAAGGATATTAACAACCACTCAGTTCGGCCTGACCGTGATTTTCTTGATTGCTGGTGTAGTATTCTTTCAGAACATTCAATTTCAAGAAAAAATAGGATTTGGCTATGACAAGGATCGAATCATGATGGTCAATATTTCGGAGGAAAAAACGTACGAAATACTGAAAAATGAAATTAGATCGAACCCGAAGATCCTAGAAATTGGAGTGGGGTATTCTCATGTGGGCCAAAGTTCTTGGCAGAGCCCGATCGAGATCGAAGGTCAGACATTTGATGTGCGGGTGATGGGAATCGGGGAGAATTATCTAGAAACCATCGGACTCGGCTTGGTAAAGGGCACTACATTAGATCTTAAGAACGATGCTGATCAAGACCATAAAGCACTTGTTAACCGTGCCTTTATAGAAAGCATTTCTTTGGAAAATCCCCTTGAGAGATCTATAATGATGGAGGGTTCCAAAAGAAACATTGTGGGCATCATCGAAAACCATCTAGATAATATTCAGCGATCTCAAGAGTCCGAGCCGTGTATTTTCATACTGGTTGCTCCAGAGAAATATCGAACCATGGTCATCAACACAAAGGAATCGGACTTACAAGCCACCTACAAATCCGTACAAGATACTTGGCAAACCCTATTTCCTGATCGTCCCTTTGAGGCTCTGTTGCAAGATGAAGTGGTGTTGGCTAGTCACAGGGAGTTAAATGCGAACATGGGGAAAATATTTTTCTTCCTGACTATTCTTGGACTGATCATGTCTATTGCTGGGATTTACTCCTTGGCATCACTTAACATAGCTCGCAGAACCAAAGAGATAGGCATTCGCAAAATACTTGGGGCCTCCAGGGGAAGTATTGTTGGAATCATTAATAAAGAATTTCTTTTGATGCTTTTAGTTTCGGGTTTTGTCGGAGCGATCGGAGGCTACTTCTTGACCGAGATGCTGCTTGCTGAAATCTATCAACAACACATTGCTGTCGGAGTCTTGCCAGTGATCATATCTGCTTCTCTAGTTTTTGGTGCAGGATACTTAACGACAAGCAGATCTATCTTAAGAGCTGCCACTGCTAACCCGATGGATGCATTGGAGAGCAACTAATTTCAGATCAGTAATGCTCATCTTCTGGAATTGTAAAGAGATGTGAAGGCTATTTATACGATTCTTTGAGATGCTGGGAATGGCCGGATATCGACGGATATTTAATGGCTACCTAATAGCATCGTCCCCACGCGTACGCGTACGAATACGGATCGCATCTTCAACATTGTACACAAATATTTTTCCATCGCCTACGCTTTCACTAGATGCATTGTCTAGAATGACGTTGACG
>CAJQNM010000473.1 GCA_905479665.1 uncultured Saprospiraceae bacterium | reverse complement strand
ATTCTCTTTGATCAAATGGGCAGCGACCGTGCGCCTCTTTTCCTTTTGGTTAATCACGGGGTAACTCGCAAACCTCCTTACACCCCCAAGTAGGGTGCTCAATAGGTCGCCTTCGACAAATGAACCCAATGCATCAACTGCGCTCTTTGCAATTTGAGCGTTTGCTTCGTAAAAAAGGCTTTGCAGGAGCGCTTGATATACCTCGTCTGCTGCTGGCTGCTTGAGCGCCTCACACTTTTGGATGCGCAGGAGTGTAGACTCGGCGGTCATGATCTCGATGAGCATATCTGCTGTGGCCATCAGGATTTCCTGTTCCTTCTTGAGGTCCAGCTTTCCATCCATCTGCTGTTTAGCAGCGACTCCCAGCACCATGAGTGCCATCTTCTTAAAGTCTGCAAGAGATGCATGTTCTTGTGAAAATCTCCCGCTGGTATGTTCGAGCTGCTCTGGTGTTTGTGCCAGCTCTTTTTGAACTGCCCAGGCAGGACCAACCAAGTCGATCTTACCTTTCATGACTCTCTTAAAGAGCATGTTGACAATGAGCATGCGATTGATCTCATTGGTGCCTTCGTAAATGCGCCCTATCCGCTGGTCGCGATATGCCCGTGCGGCAGGATACTCCTCAGAAAATCCGTAGCCCCCATGGATTTGTACCATCTCGTCGACGACGTAATCCAGTACTTCCGATCCTGCAACTTTCACAATTGTACTTTCGATGGCCATCTCTTCGGCTGCTTTGAGTTTGGCTTGGCTGACATCTAGACCAGTCTGAATCAATTCGTTTTTATGATGCTCGATCATTCCCGCAACGCGGTAGACCATACTTTCCACCGCATAGGTGCGAATGGCTTGCTCGGCGAGTTTGGCTTGGATGGCTCCAAAACTGCTGATCGGCTGCTTAAATTGCACACGTTCATTCGCATATTGAATGCTGGTTGTGCTGCCACTTTTTGCTCCGCCCATACACATGTTACCCAATTTAAAACGCCCCGTATTAAGCGAGTTAAAGGCAATCAAGTGGCCACGACCGATCTCGCCCAGAACATTTTCAACTGGGACTTCTACTTTTTCGAAAAACACTTGGCGGGTCGAAGACCCTTTGATGCCAAGTTTCTTTTCCTCCGCACCAAGGCTGATGCCCGCTCGATCAGCTTCCACAATCAATCCGGTAAATTGTGTCCCTTCAACCTGGGCAAATACAATAAAGATGTCTGCAAAGCCGGCATTGGAAATCCACATCTTCTGACCGGAGACTAAATAGGACTTCCCGTCGGCACTAAGATCAGCACGAGTCTTTGCCGATAAGGCATCTGAGCCGGAGCTCGGTTCGGTAAGACAATAGGCACCTTTCCATTCTCCACTAGACATTCTTGGCAAGTAGTGTTCCTTTTGCTTTTCGGTCCCGAAATAGAGAATGGGCAGCATTCCTATGCCGGTATGTGCGGCGAAAGTGGTTCCAAAAGAACCGGCATGTGCCCCAATTTCTTCAGAGATATAGGTGTTTGTTGGTACATCCAAACCCATGCCGCCGAATCCTTCTGGAATTTGTGCCCCCAATAGTCCTAAGCTTCCTGCCTCTTCCATAAGAGTAGGTTGCTGATCCAATTGCTGCATCGCCTCCTTCTTCGCTAACACAAAATCACGAGTCATGTCGCGGATCATTGTCTGCTCTTCATCTATCTGTTCGGGTACGTAGACTTGCTCCGGAGCAGTCTTCTTGATCAAAAAACCTCCCCCTGCCATAGATTGATCCTTTGCTACTAATGTCTCCATGATTGACTTGATGTTAGATTACTTAAAAATGAATATATCAGGGTATGACGGTTCGTAAGTTACGATAAGTAACGCAAATGGATGGCAAATAGTCTAATATATTGACTTTGAGTCAAATAATTATTGGCCCTGGAGCCAACCCTTTTTTAGCACCTACTCGTCTATCCAGACAAAACAGACAAATACATACAAACTATGCGAACTTTCATTCTACTCATGCTGATCACAGCTGCTGCGGTTTCTACCGGATGCCTCAAGGACGAGTGTACGGAAACTCGGACTTTTATCAGACTCGATCCCGTCTACATCTCAAAAGCTGAACTTGCGGCTGAGATAAGCACGTCTGGCCCAAGGGATCTTGAGCGTCCCGGCATCATTTACAGTTACGGTAAATATCTGCTCATCAACGAATTTCAGAAGGGGATCCACATCATTGACAATTCTGATCCGAAAAATCCCGCACCAGTCTCATTCATAGACATTGCGGCCAATGAGCACTTTGCAGTGCATAAGAATCAGATTCAGGCCAATCGCTACAATGCGTTAGTTACAATCGACATCACCGACCCTCAAAATCCGGTTGAAAAGAGTCGTATCGACAATGCATTTCAGGAGTTTTATTTTCAAGAGGGACGAGGATATCTGGCTTATTACCGTGAAAGCGATCAAAAGCAGATCATCGATTGTGCCGACCCCAATTTCAACAGCGCTCGCTGGGACAATGGTCGAGGAGGACCAGTTTTCTTTGCCAACCGACAAGATGTTGCGACTTTTGAAAGTGGTGTGATTACAAGCGATGGATCTTCCGGTGGTACGGGTGGCTCTACAGCACGCTTTACCATTGCGGCCAATCATCTCTATGCAGTCTCAAGCTGGGAATTGCAAATATTCAGTCTGCAAGACCCCTCTAAGCCAGCAGCCGTTGCACGAACAAATGTAGGATGGGGTATAGAGACCATCTATCCATTTAAAGACAAGCTCTTTATTGGATCAAGTGCAGGCATGTTCATTTACGACATTTCAACTCCAGACCAGCCGCTTTACCTCACTAGCTTTAACCATGCTACCGCCTGCGATCCAGTTGTTGCTGATGATGAGACGGCCTATGTGACGTTGCGCGATGGCAGTCTCTGTCAGGGATTTGCCAATCAGCTTGATGTTATTGATGTGTCAAATGTCACTCAACCCAGGCTGATCAATTCCTACCAAATGGATAACCCTCATGGTTTAGCCATATCAGGAAATATGCTCTACATCTGTGAAGGGATCTATGGCCTCAAGGTTTTTGATCGCAGTAATCCCAACAAGGTCAAGGAGCTCAATCACCTTAAAAACATGGATGCCAGAGATATTATCGTACTCAGTGACCAGCTCGCATTGGTTGTAGGCAGAGATGGATTGAAGCAATTTACCTTAGACAATCCAGCGAAGCCAGTCGAAATCAGTACCATTCATGTGCAAAACAACAACCTCTAGTCTGATGAAAAAATCAATTTGGATTTTATTGGTATTGATGGCCATCAGCACGGCAAGAACTTCCGCACAGGAAGCTGGGGCAGTACGGACCATGGATGTGGTCTATCTACATAACGGCAAGAAACTGCAGGGGAAAATTCTTTCCTATACCCCTGGTGAATCGATGGAATTTAAAACACTCACTGGTGTTGAACTTACGATCATGGACTTTCAGCTGCGCAAGATTGCAGTGAAGAAATTGGGCAACGTGAAAATAAAAGGATACTACGATCTGCCTGAAAAGGGTTTTTATCACAGCTACACTTTTTCGATACTGGCAAATTCGGGATATCGACCGGATGGACGATTGCTGGGAGGTGGAATGAGCGCTGCAGCAGGGTATCATTTCAGTCGACTTACTGGAGTCGGCATGGGCCTCGGATGGGACAACTACCATCCTGTTGCAGGCGAACGGGTCATGCCCATTTTTGTTGAGGCCAGACATTTTATCCTTGATCAGGCCAGAACTCCATTTGTACAGCTTCGCACCGGCTATGGTGTAGCACTCAAGAATACGGATGCAACAATTCGTGAGGCTTCTGGAGGGTGGATGATCAACCCCATGGCCGGATGGAGATTAAGCGGGAGAAAAGGCATGAATCTCAGTCTCGGGCTGGGAGTGAAATTTCAAAAGGCACATTTCCTGTATGAGTCGTCCTCCAGCAGATCGGAAGTGGAGCTCATTTATAAGCGAGTCCAATTGCAAGTAGGTTTCATGTTCTGATACGACCTACCTTTGCAGGCATAGAAGTCGA
>CAJQNM010000472.1 GCA_905479665.1 uncultured Saprospiraceae bacterium | reverse complement strand
ACACTCTATCTGATTTTACTTCCTCTCATCACCTTTGCTTTCAGTGGAGTGATCGACATCTTGTTCTTTTTCCTCGAGCGCACCAAGCGAGTCATTCCTGGAGACACTCATTTCGTCTCTTTTCTATTTTTCATGGCCGGCTGCTTTGGTCTTTGTGCCTTACTTGCCGATTTGCTACGAGGCAAAAAAGGGATCGGCACCAAAGAATTAATCGCTGGCATCGCTTTGGGGATACCTAATTTTTTCTCCATTCATTTTTACATCCTTGCCATGGGGGCTCTGGGCGGAGCCCTGGTCGTGCCTATGGTAAGTGTTGGAACAATTCTTTTCTCTGCCATTTTTGGATATATTCTTTTTCGGGAAAAACTATCCTTGCTCAATCTATGTGGAGCCGGTCTCGCGGTGTTTGCCATCATTCTACTTTCATTGGCTGGGACATGAAAAAATACCGCACGCTCGCAAAACCCAGTTTCGGAGACTATCGGGAGAAAGGCTCAAAATTCCTCGCCTACGCCCAGCCGATTTCCGATCGAGAGGCGTTTAGTGCGTTCGGTAGCCAAGTAAAAAAAGAACATCCGAAGGCACGACACTATTGTTTTGCCTACCGCCTGGGCTATGCAGGTGAAGATTTTCGTGCATCTGATGATGGCGAACCCTCCGGCACCGCAGGAAAGCCTATACTCGGTAGAATCCTATCCTTTGATCTTACGTTTACTGCAATAATTGTAGTCCGATATTTTGGTGGGAAGTTATTGGGCGCGGCTGGGCTGACAAAGGCCTACAAGGCAGCTGCAGAAAATGCACTTGCTTCGGCGGTAATAAAATCAGTTGGAATAACCGTTTCCTATTATTTAGACTTTACTTACGAAGTCATGGGAAAGGTCGAAGATGTTTTATCCCGCAATTCTATTACCATTCTAAATCGATCATTTACGGGGCCTCCCCGGTTTACCATTTCACTTCCTAAGGGCGAAGAAGCAGAGATAATTAATACGATAATATCCCAAACCTTGGACTTGCCGAGCGAGCAGGTTGGTAAAGTCACAGCAATGGGCGGATTGGCATTTAATATTCACGCCTCCAATGGGTCATGACCCATTGGAATAAAGGCGAATCTCTATTCGCCTTTACCCTTAAAATCCATGGAGGCACTATTCATGCAATACCTCAATCCGGTAGGCGCTGGCCCATCATCAAAAACATGACCTAAATGCCCCTTGCAGCGTGCACAATGCACCTCTGTGCGCACCATCCCAAATTTACTGTCCTTTTCTTCATCGACGGTGTTGGCATATTTTGGAATGTAAAAACTTGGCCAGCCGGTACCTGATTCAAATTTTGTGGAACTATCAAAAAGCGGCAATGCGCACCCTCTACAGGTATAAACCCCTTCTTCCTTCTTGTCCCATAAATCTCCGGAAAATTTCCGCTCGGTGCCCTGCTCGCGCAATACCTTAAATTCTAAATCGGATAATTCAGATTTCCACTCGTCAGCAGATTTTTCAACCTCTTCAAAAGTGTAGGTTTCAAGATCCGCAAAATTTGCCAGCGGAGCCTTTGATTTTGCCACTTGAGAAGTCGCATCACAAGCACTGAAACTGATGATCAGAAATCCAATGAGGTAATTAAATATACTCGCATTCATACTCTTAGTTTATTTAAAAATAAAGATGTGGCAACTGCCACAATTGTCCATTGTCAATTGTCAATTATCAATTATCAATTGATTCTTGGTCTTGTCGTTTAGCGTATTCAATAAATCTTCTCATCAGAAACACGATAACCAAAAAGATAACGTAACAAAGCGTAATCACCATGTAAATGGCCTTCATCGATTGCGATGAAAACTGACTGCCAGACGACAAACCCAAAGCTAAACCCACTGTAAGTGCGACCATGCCCAAATAAGCCCACAAGGATCGGGTCAGATATCTGCCACTGTTTTCAGATTTGAGCTGCAACATGGCATTAAAAATAGCGAACATTAAAAGGGCCGTGGCAGAGATGACCCACATCATGCGACCTGCATCACTCGAACTGGCTGAATAAACCACCAACGCCATGAGCTGCGTCAAGAGGCACGTGAGACCGAGCATTGCAAACTGTCGCAGGGGATCCGAAAAATCCAGCAGGTTTTTCATACGGACACGGGTGTTCCCATTAAATCGTATTCGGTCGCCTCATCAATCCTGATCTGAGCAAAATCTCCCACCCGCAAAAAATGATGAGCTGCATCAATCACTACTTCATTATCTACTCCAGGAGAATCAAATTCCGTTCGTCCAAAAAAGGAGTTTTCCTCTTTTCGATCAATCAGCACCCGAAGTGTTTTTCCAATAAATGTTTCATTTTTCTGCAAGGAAATCTCGCGCTGTATTTCCATCAGTTGGTTGGCGCGCTCACTTTTGACTTCGATCGGCACATCATCTACCAGAAGGTGCGCCGAGGTGTCTTCCTCATGAGAGTAGGTAAAAACGCCTAGGCGGTCAAATTGCATTTCCCGTACAAACTCAACGAGCTCATTAAATTCCGCTTCGGTTTCTCCGGGAAAACCAACCAACATCGTAGTTCTCAAAGCCATGCCTGGATTAATCAACCGCGCCTGTTGGATCAACTTGCGCATTTCTTCTTGGGTAATCTGGCGGCGCATGCGTTCCAACACCGCATCAGATGCATGCTGCAGAGGCATATCCAGATAGTTGCAAATCGTATCGTGTGCGGCCATCATCTCCAGGACTTCCACCGGAAATCGAGAAGGATAGGCATAGTGCAGCCGTATCCACTCTAATCCCTCGACGATGGCCAGTGCATCGAGCAAATCTGCCAGGGCTCTTTTCTTATAGAGGTCCAACCCGTAATAGGTTAGTTCCTGAGCAATAAGCATGATTTCCTTCACTCCACGACGCACAAGATTTTTTGCCTCAAGGACAATTTTATCGATGGGTTTGGAGATGTGCTTGCCGCGCATCAGTGGTATTGCGCAAAACGAACAAGTCCGGTTGCAGCCTTCCGAAATCTTCAGGTAGGCATAGTGCATCGGTGTCGAACTACTCCGCTCCCCCAGCAGCTCATGTCGATAGTCTACGTTATACTCAGCGAGCAGAGCGGGCAACTCCATTGTGCCGAAATAGGCGTCGACCTGGGGTATCTCTCGGCGCAAATCATCTCGGTATCTTTCAGAAAGGCAGCCTGTGACAAAGACTTTTTGGATTTCTCCTTCTTCCTTAAGCTTGACGCACTCCAGTATGGTGTCAATAGATTCCTGCTTTGCAAGGTCTATAAAGCCACACGTGTTGATGATCACCGTTTCGGCTGGGCTGGGCACATCGACATGCTCGGCTTTGATCTCACCAGCCTGCAACTGGGTCACCAAATTTTCGGAATCAACCAGATTCTTCGAGCAGCCCAACGTAATGACTCGGGCAGATTTGGTATGAATAGACTTGGTACGCAATTATAGGGTACTTGTTGAGATCACAAATATAAGGGTTCGCATCACCGAAAGTCAGCAAAGTGACAGCCGCATGAATATATTGCGCTTTTCTTTGGCATACTTAGCCAATCTTACTACATTGATCTGGCTTTACAACTCTCTGCGAGCTAATATTTGGATTGTCATGATCGATTTCGTGGGGGGAATGAGTGCATTATATTTATTCACGAATCGAATTTTCACAATATGATATTGAAAATCTACGCTACTACCAGGCCGTACTACGGCATGCGCAAGCTCTGCCAGCTATCAGTCGCCTTCTTTTTTAGCTGCGTCTTTTGTACCGTGCTATCTGCACAAGATGCGACCGTGACCGGGGTGGTTACAGATGGATCAGACGGATCTCCCTTGATTGGGGTCACCGTAATCGACATTAACAACACGAGTGTCGGAGCCGTCACAGACTTAGACGGTCAATACACTCTGGTTGTCCCAGATGGTACGACCAGTCTTCAATTTAGCTACACAGGCTACGCAACACAGACGATTGCGCTGAACGGACAAACTTCGCTAGATCTGGTCCTGGAGGTCGATGTCGCTTCACTCGACGAGGTCGTTGTCGTTGGATACGGCACACAAAAGAAAGCCACCTTATCTGGGTCGGTCGCCACAATAGCTGGTGGGAAACTGGAAAAATCGGTGTCTCCCAACTTGGGTACTGCCTTGGCCGGTAAGATGCCAGGGGTCTACGTAGACACCAGAACGAATGTACCAGGTGCCGAGAGTGCGGGTATTCGAGTGCGTGGTACCAATACATTTAATAATTCATCTGCGCTCATCGTAATCGATGGGATCCCTGATCGTGCGGGAGGATTATCGCGCATCAATCCGGCTGATATCGAAAGTATCTCCGTACTGAAAGATGCTTCTGCGGCCATCTATGGAGCACGAGCTGCAAATGGGGTAATTCTGATAACAACAAAACGAGGGAAATCAGGGAAGCCTAAAGTGCAACTCAGCTCGAGCTACGGAGTGCAAAGCTTCTCTACTACCCCTGATATGCTTTCAGGAGCAGAGTACATGGATCTGGTCAACCTGCTCAATGTCTATAAATTACCGACCGAAGAGTGGGACGCAGCCAATGCCGTGAGAGGACAGGCCTTCACTCGTCCAAATGGCGAGGTGCTCAATCCCACCTACCCCAATGATCGGATAGAAAATACCCGCAAGGGAGATGACCGCTGGGCATTTCCCGATACCGATTGGTTTGGGGAAGTAGTCCGTAAAAATGCTCCGACCAGCCGGCAGAATTTGCAGGTGAGTGGAGGCACTGATGATGTGACCTACCTTGCCTCACTTGGATATCTGCGCCAAGAAGAGAATTTCAATGGTGCTCCCAAAGGGTTCACCCAGTACGATCTTCGGCTCAATCTGGATGCGCGCGTGAGTGATTTTCTCAAATTAGATGTAGGCCTTTATTCTCGACAGGAAGATCGGGAGTCTTCTACCCGCGGTGAGGGCGCTATCGCGGATTTGATTCGTCAGTATCCCTGGTTTCCAGCGTACTGGCCATCAGGAGAGTTTGGTCCAGATATCGAAAATGGAAACAATCCCGCAATCCGTGTTACGGATGGACCCGGCTTAAACACATGGAGCACCAACTTTGTGCAAAGCAACTTGGGAGCCACTTTGACGGTTCCAGGTGTCAAAGGGCTTGAACTACGAGGTGTTGTCTCTTACGATAAGATGAATCGGGATTTTAAGAGCTGGAATCGCCCATGGACGCTTTTCACCTGGGATGGTGAAAACCGCAACTCATCAGGACTGACCCCGGCTCAGCGTGGACCTGGCGACCCCAGCTTGACGCAAGATCATACCACCCTCACTCAGATTACAGCGACTATGACAGCCACCTATGAACTGGATCTGGGCGATCATTATTTCAAGCTTTTGGGAGGGGTAACTCGGGAGCAATCAGAGCGAAGCTACACCCGTACCTTTAAGCGGTTTTTCTTATCCAACGATCTTGACCAACTAGACTTTGGTGGTGCGGAAGGGCAATTTTCCGCTGGAGAGGGAAGCGAAACTGCACGATTAAATTACTACGGTCGTCTCAATTACAGCTATAAAGACAAATACCTCTTTGAGGGCTTGTTTCGATATGATGGTTCCTACCTCTTTCCTGAAGACAATCGCTACGGCTTTTTTCCCGGCGTTTCGCTAGGGTGGGTCGCATCTGAGGAAGACTTTTTCCGCGAAAGTGTCTCTTTTCTAGATTTCTTCAAACTACGTGCTTCCTGGGGACAATTGGGTAATGACAATGTCGAACCCTATCAGTTCTTGGCTTCCTATGGCTTGTCACAAACTGGCCTCGGTTCCGTCTTGACTACTGCATTTGAAACCAAGGTCCCTAATCCCTTTATCACCTGGGAGACAGCCACATCCACCAACATAGGCTTTGATGCCGAGTTTCTAGATTCTCGCGCCTCCCTAAGCTTCGATTACTTTGTCAACAGTTGGAAGGACACCTTGTCCTTACCAAATAATACACTGCCGAACTACAGTGGTATCCGCGCCCCAAGACAAAACATTGGGGAGTT
>CAJQNM010000471.1 GCA_905479665.1 uncultured Saprospiraceae bacterium | reverse complement strand
ACGAGGGTACGATCCTCCGGAGAGAGACAAAAGCGGGGCCGTCGACACCGAGGTGGTGGGGCGAGATGATTGAAGCCGCATACATATCTGGCAACGAGGATGAGCGAGGTACAAATGACATACGCGGATTTAAATGGATCAAAGAAGCGAGATAACTTTACTATGGCTGTGGAAACAGCCAACGAAACGAGAGCGAGACAAGGCCATGAACACGTTATTGTCAAAGGTTAGCACGTGTATAGAGAAAGGACGGATATCCAGGTTCGTCCTGATCTCAGACAAGGAACATTCTTCGGGATAAAAACGGTGGGTGTGATAGGCTCTTGGTCATTGGTAATAACTGCCTCGGAAAAGTCAATCTCTACCATGCTCCTGGACGCTCCTCCAACGAGGCAGCTAACAGTAGATCGTCTGAAAGCTTCAATGTAGATATAGAATCATTCAACAAGCGTCTTTTTTGACCGTATTTCACAGCTTTAAAATATAGTTACATAAAAAATAATACTAGAGCATACCATTGCATCAGACAAATTACACTTTTGGTCTGAGTGCTTCTGGTATGAATTTTGTCTGAATTTGAGCTGAGATTGTCTGAGGAAAAAATATTGCCAGACAGTGTTTGATGCCGCTTGGTAGACGTATCAATGATCCCTGGAAGCTTCGTTACTTCTTTATAGCTCTCCATCTTGACTATATCAGCAATTGTAAATTTTCAGAGCTTGTTTTTTTTCCATTTCAAATTCATCTGCTCGCCAGAGGTCGGATAAACCAGGATAAACCCAGAGACGAATCAGTGAAAATTAGCCATTTGCCATATGGATTCAGAGTGCGATAAATATTGGTAAAAATATAGAAACTCTCCCTCAATCCGGCAGCCATATTCTTCATGTCTCAATCCTCTTGGCATCTTCTTTCGGATATCCCAAGGTACTGGTCAGATTGTCTAAAACCATTTAATACCGATATACAGGAATATTAAGATGCTTGTCCATCGTGTTGTCGATTCGATTCGCCCCCATCTGCTACTTTGACCAAAAGATTAGAATGTCGCGAATTCTACTTTGCAGATATCCTACTCGTATCGGTCGTGCTCTCTCTAACGAATAAAAAGGTGCTTATCCATCGTGCTGTCGATTCTATCCGCCCGTACTGGTCTCTCGGTCTTGGCAACGCATATGTCGCGGAGAAGACGAATGTGGCGAGGCCGTCGAATACGTACCAGAATGTGCTCATGCGTGCCATGGACTTGTCCGTTTACTGCGTGATGCGCTCGATTTCGCGAGGCAAAGTTGTGCGTGCTCTTAGTGAGACAGCGCACACGAGGAATGAGTACTTGAAGCTCGTCGATGCACCCATGCCACAAGCACTCGCCGGCCGACGCTTTTAACGAGAATAGGAGAAGAATATACTGTTTTAATTCCTCGATTTGTTTTCGCAGATCCTGCATCATTTCAAACATGTCCCTATCTATATACGGTGAATATAAGCGACCTCTTGTATGCCACAGGAATAACGTGACAAGGTCTATAAAAATCTTGAAGCAGAATCAATTTCACTCCGTTTAAAGGTTTAACCATATCCATTTCCGGGTGTGTGGTACACGTTGTCTAGTGAGTTGAGAGTTAGATTGGTCTAATGGCCTTACCCATTTGTAAATGTTTACCAAAGCAAAGTTTTTCCAAATGTCTTCGCCCATATTGATTGATATCAAACGCCCTGCTAATGAGGCAACTTGTACATTCTTCCTGGATTCTTTCGCATGGTCGTGTACGAGAAAAAAATCCCTACGCCGAGCTGCATTGCTTCCAAAAGAATCTGAATATCTCCCTATATGCTCGAACACCTTTGAGCCATCTCTTGTGTAAATATAAATCGAACCAACACATACCGAGTTGTAGAGTTTGAATTTCTGGTAATGTGGAATCGTTTTAAAGAGATTCTCGTAGGCAGGGAGTAGTCCGCTATAAAGTGCGAAGCATACATTCTTTTACAACGTGTGCGATCTTTGGGGTGGTGGGAGTGTCTGGGGACCGATGATGCGGAAATTTCAGTTTCGCGTCGAATTTACTTTACTATTCCATTCCACTTCCACAGCATGTATTCAATGGTCTGTTGCATGGTCTTGAATTTGTTGTCGGAATCGACCAATAAAGTCGTTTTTACAAGAGATATGATCAATTTCAAGATTGTATATTAGTAAAGTGGTCGATACTAGATTCAAGGGAAGTCTGCGTGACCGGAGGAGCTCAGGAATCATTCCTATGATACCCTTGATTAAGTATTTGGCGTTCGTGCGTTTGTTAAATACCTCATATTTACGACTTGTCGAGTTCAATTGTTTTCTCAATCTATTGCAGTAACTTTACTAGTGATCTTGATAGATTCACGATAATGCACAATTCTATTGTTTGGGTTATTTGCAGCAGGTTTGACGCGAAATCAAGCGTAGGAGAAGCCATACAAACCATACATTTCCCAGGTGGTTTCAAGGGTGTAGAGTTGTTCTCGTTTGTGGGGACACTAACATCATTATGATGGAAGAATACTCTAGAGTTCATGTTGCTGGATAATGTATCAGCTCGACAGGTAGTTTTATCCCTGATTGAACCCAGACCAGCAGTTTTACAGATTTTACAGGGTCGTGCTATCTGATCAGTAGACGTATGCCTTTGAGCTAGAGTTCTCTTGAGTTCCGCACGTATGATACTTCCTGAAGCATGGTACGACGCGAAATATCTGAAATTCCAAATCGAGACACAGGAGAGGATGGAGTCTTGTGCATTTTTTCAAAGACTTAATGGCGCTAATAACCCTTCTAGAAACGAGACGTTAATCAAGACTGAAATGTACATACATATAATACATTCTGAGCTTCAGCATCTGACTTCGCCGTTGATTTAGTATGGGAGGGCACATCAAGAATATTTTAATAGTTGAGCAGTTTCTTGATTCATTCAAGCAGCAGTAAAAGGGTAAGATAAAGCTCCTTGGTAGTTGGAAACTGTTGGAAATTTTCATTTCAAATTTTTGGTTTTGGCTTGACGCGTTTGGTGCGCGTTTGGTCTTGTTGGAGAAATTTTCCATCATTTTTTTTCATCGAGCTTCCTGCTTCATCCATCCAAAATCCAAAACCAAAAATGCACCAAGTCGATCACACACTCTCCGTCCTCAAGACTGGTACAATACTAAAAATTCTCACTCTCTAATACTTCCTCTCCCTCTAGCCTGTATCCATGTGTGTATTTAAAGTTAATTATGATCACTCCTCCCGTTTTAATACAAATAGACCCTCTCCAACACACACGCACACGCACATGCAATTATTTCCAGTGCTTGGCCGGTATTGTGTATCGGCGATCTAAAATCGTTTAGACTCGCGTCTTGTTTGATGAATCGCCCATGGGACTTGCGTTCACCTCTGTTCACCTGACTCCTTCGTCCTTGTAATTTGATACAGTTATCGCGCGCTTTCTCTCGTACTTTAACCTCCGGTTGTAGCGTCCCTTGTGCACTCGTCTCAAGCCTATCAGCTGTTCCAGGTACCTTTCTCTCGTACCTTAACACTCCATGTGCTGTAGCGTTCCTTTTTCACTCGTCTCAAGTGTTCTTGTCAGCTGATCCAGGTAGGTCGCGCTGTTTCTCGTACTTTTACACTCCATGGGTTGTAGCGCCCCTTTTGCACTCGTCTCAAGTGTTCTTTACAAGTTGAACCAGGTAGGTCGCGCTATTCTCGTAATCTAACAGGTTGTAGCGTCCCTTTTGTACCATCTCTAAAAACACCAGTGCTACAGGACAATGCATCACTATTCAAGTTGGACCGGTTACAATAGAGGTACTGACCTTTTACCATCTCTAAAAAATACTAGCGCCACAGGACGTTGCATCAATATTCAAACTGGCACGGTCACAGTAAGGCACAGATATTGTTGTTTCACAATAGAGGCCCAGATATCTCCTGTGCTCGTAGTGAATAATATATTTTTTCGAACCTTATTCCTCCCCCTGGCCCCCTTATTATTAGTGATTTGTGACAAAATGTAAGCCCGGCTGCCAGGTCTGATAGAAAAGTGTGCATTTTGATAAATCATGTGCGAGACTGCCAGAATCTCGGGCTATTTTGAGAAATCATGTGCGAGACTGCCAAATACTGCCAGAGTCTGTAGCTTTTTGCCAGAAGATCAAGTATTCTGACAGGTTAAATAGAGGGGGGGACCTTGTCTGGCGCCTTTTTGTCCTCTGAGATCTCTTTAGTCTCTGTCCGGTCTGCCAGATCTGCCAGTTGGCCTCAGAGTCTGGTGTGATTTTTCTGATGTGTAAAACCGCATATTCCGATTGCCTGTGTAGATTCCCATGTCTATCGTGCACTGGATATCTTTCACACCATTGGCTTTGACGATGTCGAAAAAAATTGGACCCCCGTAGGGAGTTTCAGGTGTTTCCCCGCGCCCTAAACTCGGTGCCTCTAGCTCCAAGGCCGTACCAAACATGAAACGAACAAGAGCTCCGTTGTCGGCAATAGAGTCAAGAACAAGGTGTGGTAATCCAAGATGAAACGACATTTTATCCTCATTCGACGAAATCATAACGATAGGATCCGAAATTGCTCGCAAGGCTTCATCATTTGTGAATCCTTGGCTCTTTTCCAGTACAATCTGGATCAACCCCATGATTCTCCGCGCCATCACATTAGCATCAGGTAGTTCAACTCCTTCAGGCAGGACAGCTTTTTCTTGCTCGCAATCGAATATAGCTCGAATTTTTACTCCTTCCAATATGACCTCGTAGAGACTGTGGAATCGGTCTTCCTCTTGAAGCATACTGAAAACAACAGAAGATTCCACAATAGCAAATTGTCTTGCTCCGCTTGCGTTAACTTCCATGGACACAACCATGTCTTCGGCGCCGTTGTGCGTCTTCCACTGTTCTAACACTGGCCTCAAAGATGGCTGCCAATTAATACGTTTCTTTTTCTTCGTTGGAGTTGTGACATTCCCACTCAAGTGCATTGAATTCGCCATGTGATTGTGCGTCGAATGATATAATTTTGGATCGGATCCGAGCATGTTTTGTTTTCCCTGTATTTTTTAAAAATTTTCTCCCAGCACTTTTGGGAAGTTGGCTCTCGCGTCCTCAATCTCTGCTTTGGATGCTGGTGTGGTTTCTTCGCTCAGACCGGGATGCACAAGGGACATCCAAAAGGGCACGACACGCTTGATCGCTGGAGCTTGACGTGG
>CAJQNM010000470.1 GCA_905479665.1 uncultured Saprospiraceae bacterium | reverse complement strand
GGCCCGCACAATTATCGGCTCACATCAGCCAGTGGCTTCCATCCAAAATTGTATGGAAAATTATTTTGACGGCAACTTATGCAATGGACAAACGTACAACCCAGATGGATCGACCAACTGGCAGGCAGCCCTGATCGAGAGCGAAGGCATTGGCCTGGCTGATCTCATTGTCTTCTTTACGGATGGAAAACCTACTTCATACCTTCCCGATGTCAGTGATCTCACTAATACGGACTACTGTGGTGATGGCACCACCACACAACCTGCGGAAATAAACAATGCCATTACCGCTGCCAACATATTAAAAAGCCTCGGCAGCCGTATTTTCGTGCTCGGTGTAGGTGACAATGTCGATGTCAATCAGATCCGGGAAATTTCCGGCAATAGCGAATTTAGCGGATCAATTGCTACCGCCGACTATGCCCTAGTCGATGATTTTACCGATCTCGAACAAGCTTGGAAACAACTATCTGACAACTTGTGCCCATTGATGATCGAGTGCACTCAAAAACCGTCCTGCAGCACATCTCAGGTGACCATCGATGTTTCCGAAGGCGCCATAGGTCCGTTTACTGTGACCTACGGATCAGAGTCCTTCACAACCCCGGCCGATCCCATCATTTTCGATATTGACGTTGCTGGTGACTACTGGATCACTGTCGAGGACATGTCTGATTGCAACCGATTTGATACCTGTCACATTGCAGTCCTGATCGAATCGGATCTCCCCCCAGTGATTGGTGAGTGCCCGGATGTGGTAGTCCCTTGCATCAAAGATCATTTTCCCACCGTAGCTGATTTACCTAATGCGTACACCACTGCCACCGAACTAGGGGCCAGCGACGACCTTACTCCTACTGCTGAATTGCTGGTTGAAGTGAGTCATTCAGGACCACAAACTGTAGATGGTTGTACGATCCATTTCGTACGTACCTATAGCATCACTGACGAATGCGGAAATACGGTGCAATGCGATCAGACTTTTTCTGTAGAATATGATGATGAAGATCCTCAACTTGAAAATCCTCCGGCCGATCTAAAACTCTCATGCCTAGCAAATGTCCCTGAGGCACCTACGCTCACCGCCACTGACAATTGCTTCGGACAGAAACAAGTCAATGCTACCGAAGAGCGCATCGAAAAACCTTGCGGTTTCGACTTAATTCGTACCTATCAAACCAGCGACAATTGTGGAAATAGTGTGGAGAAATCATACACCATTTCGGTGCGCGACGAAGAAGGTCCCACCCTCTTGGTACCCGAAGATGTCGTGGTAGAATGTGGAGACCCAATGCCCGCCAAAGATATCACAGCAAAAGACAATTGTGGAGAGCCCAAAGTGGTGTTTACTGAAGAGCGCGTCGAGCGTGATGATTGTCAATACGACCTCATACGGACCTGGACAGCGACCGATCTTTGTGGACACAGCATCACCAAAACCCAGCTGATCACTGTGATCGATCAGACCGCTCCAGTTATCCGTCCCACACACCCCATGTTGGCTGGAGTGCCAAATGGGGGTAAAATATTCATGTATGACGGATGCTATTCTCCTCCCATGTCGGCTGCTGATGCGATCGTAACCGATGCATGTTGTGGTCAGCTATTGCCAAATTTTGAAGAAAAGACTTTGGCATTAAATGTCTGTGATGTGTTCGACTATACCCGTCACTACCGCTGCATTTATACAGCAATGGATTCCTCTGGCAATGTCGCTGAGTATCGATTTGACGTGTTTATGCATGACACCACACCCCCAGAGCTGCACAATGTACCGGAAGACGTCTCACTCCCTTGCAATGCCCTGATTCCAGAAATGCCTATGGTTAGAGCCACTGATGATTGCCGTGTGCAAGAGCAGGTCGTGAGTGAAAACCTGGTCAGTAATCCTGACAATCCAACTCAGAGCGCGCTTGTACGGAGTTGGGGTGCTAGCGATGCATGTGGCAACAGCACGACAGTATCTCAAATTATCGGGCTCTGCAATTTGGCTCCAGAAAAAGTCTCAGCCGGATTGCAAGGAAGAGTATGGCTGGACAGCAACCGAGATGGTATCCGGCAGAGAACTGAAGATGGAATGAACGATGTATTGGTGCAGTTGTATTACGAATCTCCTCAGACAGGCGAGATGATTTGGAGTGATTCGGTGCGCAGCAATCTCATTCGGGAAATGGCAGGGCATTTTGCCTTTCCTTATCTTATCCCGGGAAAATATTTATTGAGCTTTTCCGTCGGTAGTGAAATGCAAGCCACGCTCTACCAGATGGACCCAGAGCGTGATCGCGATAGCGACGTCCTACCAGATGTCATGACCACTCAGCTCATCCGAATCGATAGCGGTGCACAAATAGAAGATGTGTCGGCCGGGTTTTACCTGCGATCTCAGCAGGAAAATAGTGATGCAACACAAACAGATTTAGTTGAGCAGAAAAAAACTGCTCAGGACATACGAAGTAGTGAGATCAGTGCCTCTTCTCCAGCGAATCTAAAGCCTCCCACTGCATTGAAAAAAAGTACCGGAACGATGTACTGCTATCCCAACCCTACTTCGACCCATGTCATGCTGCAATATCACAGCGAAGAGAATAGCACTGGATCATTGCGTCTAAGAGATCATTTGGGTCGTACTGTGTACGCAAAAAGCATCCAAAAAAAGGATGCTGAATTTGTAGAAAGAATTGACCTCACCAATTTTCCAAATGGAGTGTATGTAGTTTCATTGCACTTTGGCTTTCGTTCTGAAACAATGAGAATTCTGAAAAATTAAATACTCCGAAATCAAGCGAGATTTGAGCCAAACGATAGCTCGCACGAGATCAAATAAAAACCTTCCGCCAGCATCATCTAAATAGAGGTGCTGGCTCCATAGATAGGCCAGCCCCAAAGCTTCATTGCCGTGTCTCAAATCACAGCATCTGTTGCCCTCATTAAAATGCAGACATTTTCTATAAAAAACCTATCTTGTTTCTTCGAACAATAACATTACATTAAACTATTTTTACATCTAAAAAACAAGAACACCACAGGAAGTACCAATTCAAAACTTAACGGCATACTCGTTTTCCATTTCTCTTGGATCTAAATCCTGACTCTCCAAAACTCGGGATTTAGGCTGTATGTTCATTGTAAGTACATCCGAAAAACAATGAAAATCCAATAATTTCTTTTTAGACAAGATTGTTCCCATGGTCATCTATTGGCCCTGAGTACTGATCGAAATCTATCCCACCCTCTTGTTTCATGCCTCATGCCTCACTGTTGAGATCGTACTTCTCCGCATGGTATTTTACTTGTTCACTAATTCCAAATTTTTTAAACCGAAAAATGAAACATTTACTCTTTATCGAGCTGAAAGCATCAACACTTAGGGGGTCGAAACATCGTCTGTTGCTTGCTACCTTGCTTTCTTTACTTTTTCTTCCCTTTTCTTTCTCACAGTGCGACCAAGGCATGGGGACAACTTGCATGACATCGCCTACAGCCAATCCTATGGTAGGCAATTTGATGTGTGACCCGGTATTACAAATCACCATGATCCTAGATGAATCGATTTCCATCGTTGCTATTGGTGGAGATTCCGATATCGCCGACGCAGTACGTGATGGTGCCAACGCCTTTTTGCAAGAGCTTGCGGGAACAAATTATCAAGTACGCGTTGTCGAATTTAACTCCCAGGCGAGAGAATCCGTTCCATATACCGCAGTCACCCAA
>CAJQNM010000469.1 GCA_905479665.1 uncultured Saprospiraceae bacterium | reverse complement strand
ATCCCATAGGGTGGCGTATATGTTATCTGACTAATTATACCAGCACCTGGGAAAGCTCGCATTTTCCAGTTGGAAAACTTGTTGAATAGTTTAAGAAATGTCCTACCAAGAATCCTAATATTTCCCAATTCTAGATCAGATTAAACAACTTTCTGTCACCGAGTCCACGACTCGTTCAGCGTCAGGATCTGCTAGGCCAGAAGCGATTTCTTATCATAGTTCAATTCCACTACACCCTAGAGATTCGCATGAATTGAAAAGAAAAAATGCATATTAAATATTCTCAAAAGTCGGACAGTCGCTTCGAGGGCAGCCTCTGCATAGTCGCTCATTTCCCCAGGCTCCAGGTACAATTCCACAACTTGATTGAAATCATGAACAATTATTTTTCCATCAATAACACTTTTGTATTGAAGCTATCGAATATGATTTCAGATTTCCCGTCTTCTGCAAGAGCAGTTATTTCATACTGAAATTCAATATCCCATTCGCTGATTGGGAATCGATAATTATTCTGGATTTTAATTTCACCTTGATCCCTGTCCTGGAGATCAAAGACCAATTTTGTAGGGTCAAAGTTGGATTCCATCCATCCTAGCAAGGCACTGTACCTTATTTATTTCTGAAGCTAACTAAGCTAACTATGTAATTATTCCAGGATTGTCTAGCAGCAATAGAGGAACTCTTTTATTCCGGATGATTTCTTACGAACATACTTCGGTTTAAGCCTTCTTCACCACCCATCCTCAGCCACAAAATCCAAGACCTCCCGCACCAGCGATACCCGCTCTAGCGGCCGATTAAACAACCCCACCACCAAAATCTCGTGTTCAGGGACCCAGACATGAAAGGCTCGAAAGCCGCCCTGCGAGCCTGTATGATAGATCATCTCGGTATTGTAAGGCCTGTTCGGAAAGAGTCCCACCTCCCCGATCCACCAGGAATAGCCAAGCTGTGGTGTGCGATTCGAGCTCCAGGCAGACGGCTCGTAAATCGTTCTTGAACGGGCAATCGACCTTGCTGATAAAAAGGAGGCGGACTGAATAGCACGCTCGTAGGCAAACAGCTCGCGCACAGTACTCCAGATGCCGCCATTTCCCGCAGCACAGAAGGTAGGAAACTCGCCGTAGTCATTTTCCACAAAGCTCCCTCCCTTGCGATCGTAAGCATGCGCTACTCCCCGACTCGGGTGTGACCCATCAGTAATCTCACTGGTCTTCATCCCTGTCTTCTGAAAAATTTCTGCCTTTACGAAATCTTGCCATTTCATGCCTGAGACCCGCTCTATGATCAAAGCAAGAGCGTTGTAAGCGAGATTGGAATACTCAAAGCACTCGCCCGGCTGAAAATTGAGCTGCGTAGCAGCTTGCAGCGGCTCGAAATTATCCAGCTCACCCACAGTGAGAAAAAAGTCCTTGCGAGCAGTAACATTACGTAGGTCCGGCAAAGCCTGAAGTATGGGAAAGCAAAATGCTCTAACGCGATGCCAGCAACCACTTCGGGATACTCAAAGTCAAAGTACTTACTTATCGGATCTCCAATGCATAAAAGGCCACGCTCTGCCAAGACCAAGATGGCATTGGCGACAAATGTTTTTCGAGACAGAGCCGGTATTCATGATGGCGGTATTGGTCATCTTCTCATTGGTGTTCATATCGGCATACCATATCCCCTTGAGAATAGAACCTCATCCCCACGGGCTACCAACAGGGCACCCCCTGGCTCATCGGTCTCAAAGTGAGATTTCATGACATCATCGAATACTACCGTGAGGGAGTCTTCCTCATTCAGATGCAGAAGTGTGGTCGCTCACGATGAGCCACTCACCCTCGATCTTACGCCACACGAGGGTAAAGACTCCGTGCAAATCTCCCATCTCACGAGTCAAGTGGTACGTACCGATTAGGAATGCAGCTGAGGAATCAAGCCGCGAAAGCTTCAAGACGCCAAATTGCAATTTTCCCATGCTTTGGGCATCTGGATAGCGACGATAGTAGTTTTCCAAGACAGGAGTCCAACCATACGTAGGCCCATCAGCACCCACAAAAACCAGCTCTTCTGAAGGCCAGTATGCTTGCATAAATCGCTCGATGTTCGCATCATTCCATGCGTCCTCCTGGTGATAAAACTGGCTCAGGATCGCCAACGAATCTGCCGCTCCAAGCATCTTCTGAGCAGGAAGTCCTGCCGTGCTCATCAATCCAACTACGAGCAATAACACTATCCTTCGAAGATCGGCTTTCATACAGTAATATGCTTTGTTGTAATGAGAAGGTACGATCATTTATCCACTCTAAGGGGCTCTTCAGATGCTCAAAGTGACTCCGCAAAATCGATTTCTTAGGAAATTGTTAAAAAAATCAATTGAGGGTTGTGCATAAAAAAGTAAAAGCTTACCTTGTGCTCAGATGGTTTTGGGGTGTAAGCGGCTGTCTCGTCAGAGGTAGCCGCTCCTTTTTTCCAGAGACTATTGTTCCAACCAAATTTTGAAGTCTTTGACCCGGTCACGGGCCACTATCCACCTGTCTTCCGTTCCTTCTTTCAACGTCAGCTTTAACCGTCCGTTGAAGTACGCATGGATCTTTTCGATGCCATCGACATGGATCACCTGCTGCCGATTGATGCGAAAGAAGAGCTTTGGATTTAGTTTATCGTAGATGGCTTCCATCTTCTCGTCCAAAAAATGTGTCTTCCCTGCGACATCAACTACCTCAACCAAGCCACTTCGAATTTGCAGATGATGGATCTCCGCAGTCTTTAGATATTTAAATTGATCGCCCACTTTGATAAGTAATCGTTCTTGGTAGGAAGCTGGCACAAATTGATCCCGCAATTCAGCGAGTAGTTCCTTGTGATCAATTCTTCTGCGGGAGAGGTCTCTGAATTTATCCAGCGCTCGCGAGAGGTCTTCTAACAGAATCGGCTTTAGCAAATAGTCAATACTCTTCACTTGAAATGCTTTTAATGCATACTCGTCAAATGCGGTGGTGAATATCACTGGACTATCTACTTCCACATGATCAAATATTTGAAAACTTGATCCGTCTCCCAATTGAATATCCATAAAAACCAGATCTGGATGCTCATTGTCTCTAAACCAGCTCACTGCCTGCTCAACACTATCGAGCATAGCGAGTATGTTCGTTTTGGGATCGAGCTGCTCAATACGACGCTGTAGATGTCTGGCCGAAGGCAGTTCATCTTCTATTATTAATACATTCATTCCTCTGATCGTTAATGTCTCGTCTTATAACTAGTTCACCCTGACCATAGGGATAGCTACTTGATAATGCGTCTCCGAAATATCGATCGCTAGTTCCTTCACTCCCAGTAGGCGGTAACGCTCGCGAATATTTTCCAAGCCAGTTCCTGTCCCCTTGGTCACTTGTTTTTTGAGTTGAAGATTATTTCTCACAATCAGAAAATCACCGGATGGGGCAATGCTGACTTGCAATGGTCTCTGACTGCTTACAATATTATGCTGCACGGCGTTTTCCACCAAGAGCTGTATAGACAGTGGTACCACGTGAAAATCATCTGCCAAATCTTCTTCCGCAATGAGGACCTCTATATTATTTGCAAATCTGATTTTAAGTAAAAAGACATAAGCTCGCACGCAATTTAATTCGTCTCGTATAGGAATCAAAGATTTCTCATTCATCTCAAGAATGTACCGATAGATCCTGGCAAGATTTTCTACATACTCCACGGCTGTCGCACTGTCTTCCGGAATAATACTCGCAAGGGTATTTAGAGAATTGAAGAGAAAATGAGGCTTGACCTGATTGCGTAGCATATCCATTTGCCCCTGCACATTCAGCCTTTGTAAGCGCTCCCGCTCTGAAATTGATATCGTAAGCTGTTGAAACCAGTAGGTGCCTTTGTAGATGCCCAAGATTAATCCAACCGACAATAAAGAACCCGCAATATGTCGGCCAAAGTATCCAAGATCATTCGTGCCGACGCCCACTGCTGAAAGCAACTTTGCCATCGCCACTGCAAAGAGCATTGTGGCCAGAATCTGCAAACCAAGCTGCAATCGAAAGTTACGACCTACATCTTGTATTCCGTCAGTGGCACCACGCATTCTGAGCGAGATATATAAAACCATGTGAGTTATGAACGCACTGTAAAATATACCCACAGGAACATTAAACTTAGCGTGATCCCAGAATGATGCGAATGAGTCGTTGAGAAATACGATGGGAAATGCAAAAGCAAAAAATAAAATATACAACCAGCGAAATAGTATCTCTGGAATTCCGAATATTTTTTCCGGCAGAATGGAATGCATTTTTATCATTTCTGAAGTCCCTACTATTAAATCTCAATTTGGAATCAGTCGACCGCTTACTCTGGGTCTTCTTTTTGTCCACCCTTCCAATATCGCTAAATTTAAGAGCCACGATATCCAGGCTCCGATTTGATAGCCTTCCATAAACCCCAGACCCAAAGAGGGAAATACCAGCCACCGAAAACAAAAATCACGACTGGCAACCCCACAATGCCAGAAATACAAACCGAATACACAAAGATCTTACCTAGCAAACGATGCCATACTACCTTTTGCGAACGCCATCGTTTCCATAATTGAGTAGGGCGATAAGCAGCGCAATGATCCCACCCAAAATATGCACGTAAAAGCAAAATCGATACAAACTGGACTCAACGACATAATCTCTTTGCTTATTCAAGATTCCGTCTACCTCAAAGTCGAAATAACGTAAGGATAGAATAGAAATGGACACTGCTCCAAAGACCAAAAATCCGTCTAGTAACTTGCCGCTGAAGCTGCGCTGACTTTCTTTCTTTCTTTGTGCCGGTAGCAAACATTTTCCTAAGATAACGCAGCACTTCAAATGCCTGGCAGCGGAGTTATTCAAAGCGAGATTTCATCCCTTGAGTTGTACGATAGCGATCCCGAATCGTTTTGCTGCCCTAAACTTAACGACATCGGCGGCCCGCTCCTCGCAAGATTTTATGCCCAGCGCTCGATTTTATTCACGTACTCCTCAATAAATTCCTCCTTTCGCTTCGATCGGTATTGCATGACCCAACGAGGATGAGGCAGTGCCTCGATGTTTTCGAAGAAACCATGTTTCCTATTGAGCTTGTCTAGGTATTTGAAATTGGTCCCTTTACCCATACTGAAGGCGATATCACTGCGAACCCCCGTACTCAGTAACTCCTGAAAATTTTCCAAAATCATCTCCTCCACTGCAAGATACAGTTGGCGATCGTCATAGTAATTGTAGTTTTTTCCATCCTTGACAAATCCCAATGGACAGATCGAAGAAACGTACACAGCATTGCAAAATTTTTCCAATCCTCCCATCGCTGCGATAACCTCATAGACAAATATGGAGGACAGCTCAGCCCGCAGATGAAAATCATGTTTGATCTGGCAAACCTCGCCAAGTCGAATGGGATCAGTGAATGGAATACCGGTAATACCAGCGCCAAACCGTCCAGGATTGATGCCAAGCAAGGCAATGCGCTCTTCCTTGCCATGGTAATATTTGGTATAAAAATCGGTCATCGATTTTCGCACTTCAGGCAAGGACGCTGGAAATAAGAACTCCACATCGTTGGGAAGAGGCAGATCTGGCTTCAGACCAAATTGATAAGACAAGACTTTTTCGGCAAAATTCACGATAGGTGAATATGTAATTTTATTTTGAGGTCATGTACTTAATCGGATATGATATTGGAAGTTCTTCCATCAAGGCGGCATTGGTCTCGCTAGAAACTGGCAAGCGAGTAGCGGTTGCTCAGCATCCATCGTTTGAGATGGACATTGTGGCAAATCGCCCCGGCTGGGCGGAGCAAGACCCTGAGCTTTGGTGGCACCATTTATGCGCGGCGACACGCGAGCTACTCACTCTCGTGAGTGATGTGCAGGACATCAGGGCGATTGGCATCTCTTATCAAATGCATGGTCTTGTACTATTAGATGATCAGGGGCAGGTACTGCGCCCTTCCATCATTTGGTGCGATAGTCGTGCAGTGGAGATAGGCGCCAATGCTTTTGAGCAAATCGGACCAAATCAGTGTCTCACGCACATGCTTAATTCGCCTGGTAATTTTACCGCGTCAAAATTGCGTTGGGTGCAAGAAAACGAACCAGAAATCTACGCCCGCATTGACAAATTTATGCTTCCTGGAGACTACATCGCCTACAAACTTTCGGGTGAAATGAGTACCACAGTGAGTGGATTGTCGGAAGGTATCTTGTGGGATTTCCAAGACAATCAATGTGCTGATCGCGTTTTAGAGCACTATGATATTTCTCCAAATCTTATTCCAGAGGTGGTGCCAAGTTGTGGGTTGCAAGCGAAGGTATCTTCGTCTGCCGCTGCAGAAACAGGACTGCCTGAGGGTATCGTGATTGGATATCGGGCAGGGGATCAACCTAACAATGCTCTGTCACTCAATGTATTGGAACCCAGCGAGATTGCTGCCACAGGTGGCACATCTGGAGTAGTCTACGGCGTGGTCGATAAGGCTTTGTACGATAGTGAATCTCGTGTCAATGGATTTGCCCACGTAAACCATACTCAAGCTGATCCACGCATCGGCATCTTGCTATGCATCAATGGAGCAGGCCGGATGTATGGATGGCTGCGTCAAGAAGTAGTCGGCAGTGCGCGCAGTTATCTCGAGCTCGAACGGATGGCCGAAAAAATCCGTCCTGGAGCCGATGGTCTTGCGGTCCTTCCATTTGGAAACGGCGCCGAGCGTATGCTGGGCAATCGCGACCTGGGTGCTCAAATGCATGGATTGCAATTAAATCGGCATACCCGAGACCACATGGTGAGGGCTACGCTCGAGGGAATTGCTTTTGCATTTGTGTACGGAATTGACATCCTCAAGGACATGAAGCTCAAGACTGACGTGATTCGGGTGGGAAATGACAATCTGTTCCAATCGCGGATTTTCAGCCAGGCAGTTTCCGATCTATCGGGTGCTCGGATCGAAATGGCCGATACGACCGGTGCAGTCGGTGCCGCTCTGGCCGGCGGCTGCGGGGCAGGGTATTTTGCTTCGCTCGGTGATGCCATGAAAAAAGTGCAGGTGGTCGATGTGATAGAGCCGCGGACAGATGGAGCACATCAGCCCATTTATGAAAATTGGCGATCGATTCTCACCAGCAGCCTGGGAAAATAACTTAAGGGGCTGTCGAAGAATAACTTACCTATTTCGACTTGTTCTTTTAAACCCATACGGGATCCTTCCTTATACTGAGGCTAGACTCATTGCCACTTTCTTCTCGAGTTCTTGGACCGTGTCTTTAAAAACTGAATCGGTATCCATCAGATCCTGAACTGCATTGCAGGAGTAAATGACTGTGCTGTGATCGCGACCGCCAAATTTGTCTCCAATGGATTTGAGTGATTTGTTCGTCAGCTTCTTTGCTAGATACATGGATAGTTGACGAGCGATCACAATGGAGCGCTTGCGAGATTTGGCCTGAAGTTTCTCGACTGGCATGTCAAAGTGGTCTGCCACCAACTCCCTAATGCTCTCGACTGTGACTTGTTTTGAAATTTGCACCACAAATTTCTCAATAACTTCACGAGCCAAGTCAATATCAATTTCGCGCCGGTTGAGAGATGCCTGAGCGATGATCGAGATCAATACACCTTCCAATTCTCGAATATTGTTCTGAATATTGTAGCAGATAAATTCAATAACATTGCCCGGTATGGCAACTCCTTCATTACTCATTTTAGACTCTAGGATAGCCATTCTGGTCTCCAGGTCAGGAGCTTGCAAGTCGGCAGTAAGTCCCCATTTGAATCTCGAAATCAATCTCTCCTGCATACCATCAAGGTCTTTGGGAGGCCGATCGGAGGTCATGATAAGTTGCTTCCCGTTTTGGTGCAGTTGATTGAATATGTGAAAAAATATTTCCTGGGTCTTATGTTTGTTCGCCAGGAACTGAATATCATCCACCATCAATACATCGATCTGCTGGTAGAAATTTACCAGGTCATTGATCGCATTATTCTTAATTGATTCGATGATTTGGTTGGTAAATTTTTCAGCAGAAACATAAAGGACAGGTCGTGCTTCCTGACGTTCACGAATGCGATTTCCAACCGCCTGCATCAAATGTGTCTTGCCCAGTCCCACATCACCATATATGACCAGTGGATTGAAAGCCGTACCTCCTGGTTTGTCAGCCACTGCCAAACCTGCCGACCTGGCAAGGCGAT
>CAJQNM010000468.1 GCA_905479665.1 uncultured Saprospiraceae bacterium | reverse complement strand
ATGGCCAAGATCTGCCGATCCAGATCGTCAATGTCAAGGTGTTTTTTCATAGGTAGACCACTTGAGTCAAATTTAAGTGAATTTTCACACTACTTTTGCAGCCGTGGAAAGCGGAAAAAATGAGGTCGTCAGACCGCTCCTTTGGGCGAGCCTGCTTGCGGTAGGAATGTTTGTTGGTGCTCAGCTTGATGACGAGTTGCCAGAACAACTGATTTCAAGAGAGAGCAAGGATTCTGGACTCGATCGATTGGAAGATGCCATTGGGTTTGTGAAGAATCGCTACGGTGAGCCACTGAGTGAGAAGCAAGTTGCCGATGCTGGAATCAAGAGTATCATTGAGCATCTCGATCCGCATTCGTACTATCTAGAGGGCAACCAATATGATCTTTTCAATGATCGCATCAATGGCGATTATGCGGGAGTGGGCATCGAGTATCGAGTGGTCGATGATACGGTGATCGTTTCCTGGGTGGTCAAGAACACTCCTGCTTTCTCGTCAGGAATAGCCCCTGGAGATCTCATTTGGTCGATTGATTCACTGCAGGTGAGTGGTAATTCCTTGCCTCTCGAGCAGATCTACAATGCCTGGAAATCTGATCGAGAGGAGATCCTAATGGGTGTACAAAAGGTGGGTGAACGAAAGCTTGTGGAAAAAAGGCTCGCCAAAAAGCAGATACCCTTGCCGAGTGTGCCTTATGCGTATCTGATTGAGGACAGCATTGGCTACATTCAGATCACACGCTTTTCTTCGGGCACGTACCGAGAATTTATGGAAAAAGTGGAGGTGCTTGCTGCAGAAGGATTGCAACAGCTGATTGTTGACGTGCGGGACAATCCCGGCGGTTCGCTGGATCAGACGGTGAAGATCATCGATCAATTTGTGGAAGCCAAAGATCAACTTCTCGTTTATCTCGAGGGTACTCACATGCCGCGGGTGGAGTATCATTCGACCAGCAATGTTTTCTTTCGTATAGCTGAGCTGATTATCCTGATCAATGAAAACTCAATTTCTGCCAGTGAAATATTGGCAGGCAGTCTGCAGGATCTGGAGCGGGCCACTCTAGTAGGCAGACGTACATACGGTAAAGCACTGGTCCAAGAGACCTATAAGCTGGATAATTCATCTGCGATCAATCTTTCTGTCGGGCGCTATTATCTTCCATCTGGTCGTCATATACAGCGCTCTTATGCAGATCGCACGAACTATGACAATGAACCGGGGTTGCGAAAAACGAGTGGTGAACTTTATGTTGATCGTGATTGGGATCGAGATAGCCTCACTTATGTCACGACCTCGACCGGACGTCAACTTCCTGTGGGTTCGGGAGTTTTTCCGGATGTATTTGTTGCAGCAGATTCGATTGAGACATCGGCTATTTGGCCTGGACTTCTTAACAGCTTCAAAGATTACAGTTTTCGTCAGTTGGTCTCTGGTGAAGTAGACGAAGGCCTGCTTATTGATGCTTTTCTGCAAGATGAATCCTCGCCAGCCGTGCCTTTTGAACAAGTAAAGGGGATCCGTGAACAGCTGCATCAAGAGATACGGAGATTGTCGATAAAATATCAAGAGGGGGAACTTCCGGCTGCTCAGTTTGAGCATGCAGATGACCCAGTGATTCAGGCAGCGCTCCAAATTTTACAAAAAAAAGAGACTTAATGGGGCACCCCTTAAGTTCGCAGAAAGATGAGTTCTGCTTTCTCGGAGAGTCTCACAATGGCGGATGGCTCTCCTGGGGAGGTTTCATCCCGTTTATAATCAACCACATAGTCCACTTTCGTGATTAGGTCGGAGGATATTGAGCCAAAATGTTCTGGGGCAGGATCGTCGCTAAAATTTGCCGAAGTAGAAACGAGAGGCCTATCTAGTTCTTTGATGAGATTGCGACAGAAACAATCTTTGGTGACGCGTATGGCCACACTACCGTCTGGGCCCTTGGCAAAATCGGGTAGGCGATTGGGATCAGGATAAATGACCGTCAGTGGCCTCCTATGAAAACTGAGCAATGTTTCCAATCTCGGATGTACCTGATGGACATACCGTTTTAGCATGGTGATGCTCGATACGAGGAGGATGAGAGGTTTGTGGCGAGGTCTTTGTTTTAAGTCAAAGATGCGGTCTGTGGCCGACTCATTGAGCGCATCGCATCCTATGCCCCAGATGGTATCTGTAGGATAAAGTATGATGCCTCCTCGGGTCAAAACTTGGGCAGCTTGTTGTGTTTCGGAAATAGTCTGGTTCTCAATCATGTAGTTAGGTAGCTCGATTTGATAAACGCAAATATTCTTTAAAACAATATTTAGCTACTAAATTTTAATTATTTCTATTTTTGCAGTCCTTTTGACGGGCGGTTGGCATTCGACAGGCTCTGAGAGGTAACATAGCTAAGACGATGGATACCATAAAATTTGTGCAGGAGCAGATGATGACCAAGATTGATCATCCGGATTTTCGACCGGGTGACACGGTCGTGGTCACATATAAGATTGTTGAAGGTGCCAAGGAGCGTAACCAGAGTTTTAAGGGCGATGTGCTAAAGATATCTGGCAGCGGTCTAGGCAAGACCTTTACTGTCCGTAAGATTTCAAATGGCGTCGGGGTGGAGCGCATCTGGCCATTGACTTCTCCGTCCCTTATCAGCATCGAAGTGACGAAGCGAGGCAGAGTACGCCGAGCTAAACTTTACTACTTGCGGGGTCTGGTTGGTAAGAAAGCCCGTATCCGCGAGAGGCGTTCGAATAGCTAGTGCCGTATCACTCGCAGAATCATATTATAATCTGTGAATATCAAGCTGAGGGACGAAGAAGGCGAACCGAGCATAGCCGTAGCTATATGAGGCTTCGCATGATGAAGTATCACAGTTTGAGAACACAGAGAATAATGCGATTTTGTGGGCGGCACTAGGTTTCTTCACAAATCGCAATAGCGGTACTTGAATTTACTGCGTTTTCTCCTTCCTATTGGTTTGCTGTTGGCCATTGATCTCTATGCCTGGCAGGCTTTCCAATTCCTATTCTCCTCTTTTTCAGCGGGTCCGTCGACTTGGTTTGTTATTATCTATGTACTATTCTCCGTAGGTACGGCAAGTGCCTTTCTTGGGCAGGGGGCCATCAGGAATTTACCTTTTTCACGTAAAGCGAGAGCTTACTCAAATGCCTTCTTTTTCATTCTATTTCTGATCAAGTTACTCGTTGCAGGGTTGGCCCTGATCGATGATGGCAGGAGAGCAATTATGGCCTTTTCATCACCTGGTGACCATGTAGAGCGATCATTGATGTTGTTAGGGATCGGAACCAGCATCATATTGATGTTGGGCGGTTTGTTGATCTGGGGGATGCTTTTCAATCCATACAGATACAGAGTGAAGCGGGTCAAGGTACCTCTTGCCTTCTTACCAGAATCACTTCACGGCCTAAGGATAGTGCAGATTAGCGACATTCATTCAGGTACTTTCCTTGAGAAAAAGCCGGTGCAAAAAGCCATTGACCTAATCAATGAGCTAAAACCCGACCTCATTTTTTTTACGGGTGATCTGGTCAATCGTAGATCGAGTGAGTTTGCTCCCTTCGTCGGGATGTTCTCCCAAATGAAAAGTAAGTACGGTACGTTTTCCGTGCTAGGAAATCACGATTACGGAGATTACTACAACTGGCCGTCGCAGCAGGCCAAAGTGAAAAACCTTTCAGATCTGGTGCGCTATCAGGCTGAAATGAGCTGGCAATTGCTCCGCAACGAACATCGAGTGCTTCAAATACGGGGAGCTAATCTGGTCGTGGTGGGGGTTGAGAATTTTAGTGCTTCTGCACGGTTTCCCAAGTATGGAGACTTGGGCAAGGCTCTACAGGGCACCCCAGCAGAGCTTCCTACCATTCTTCTCTCGCATGATCCCTCGCACTGGCTGTACGAGACTGTGCCTAAGTTTAAACAGATAGGATTGACCCTTTCTGGACATACCCACGGTTTTCAGTTTGGCATCGAAATAGCTGGATTGATAAAATGGAGTCCGGTGAAATACGTTTATAAGCAATGGGCAGGCTTGTATCGGGAAAAAGACCAATATCTCTACGTCAATCGAGGCTTAGGCATGTTGGGATATCCAGGCAGGGTTGG
>CAJQNM010000467.1 GCA_905479665.1 uncultured Saprospiraceae bacterium | reverse complement strand
ACCTCATGCCAACAGTTCCCACGCCAGAGTCCGGCAGGCTGCACTCCGGTCGGCACAGTGTCTCGACTGGAGTGAACCCGATAGGGTGAGCGGAGTGGAGCTTGCCGACCTTTGGTGGGAGAACTATTGGATTGGAATCTTCGATTCAGAATTCACATGGAATTTGCTTGAATGCACCGGGTAACAAATCAATAGATCCCTCGGCTCTGCTCGGGATGGGAAGAGTGCGCGTGTGACTCCCTATTTGAAACCCATAGGCATGTCTCGACCGAAGTGGAGAGGGTGAGTGAAGTGGAGCTTGCCGACCTCTTGTGGGAGAACTATTGGATTGGAATCTTCGAGGCCCAAATCAATTCAGGTTTTCTTGGACGCATGTGACCACATGCCAACAGTTCCCACGCCAGAGTCCGGTCGGGATAGGAAAAGAGGTGGCGAAGTTTGAGTTTATTTATTCACCCCCATCACCGTCGGTGTATCGTTCATCTGTACACCTCCTGTGGTACTTCGACCATCGTCAATATATTTCTGCAATATATCTGTAAGTGTCTGTACTTTCTCTGGAAATTGGCCAGCGAGATTATCTTTCTCACCGATATCGTCTCGTAAATTATAGAGTTGCACTTCCGGCAAATCCATGGTTGCCGTCTCCTTGGGAGTGGGATGACTCCAGCCTCCGGATCCCGGACAGATATTTAATTTCCAATCGCCATCTCTGATGGCAAATGAGCCATTGATCGAGTGATTGACAACTTTTGGTCTCGACCAGTTATCTTCTTGATTGAGCAGCAAAGGCAAAAAGCTGTAGCTGTCCTCGCCTTCATTTTCTAGCAGAGCCTCTCCGCCGAGCTCAGCTGCTGTGGCGAGCAGATCAGTCAGGCAGATGGTGTGATCTATCTTACTTCCTGGAGAAACGCTGGCGGGCCAACGTGCGACAAAAGGTACTCGATGACCACCCTCGAATATGTCGGCCTTATGTCCTCGGAATAAATAACTCGGCTGATGTCCTAGCGAATCCAAGAATGGAAAATTGCAGCGAGGGCTGGTGCCGTTGTCGGCAGTAAAGATGATCAGGGTGTTCTCGGCTACTCCGCTCTCCTCGAGTGCTTCCATCACCTGTCCGACCACATCATCGACCATCATGACAAAATCACCATAGAGATTGGTTTTGCTTTTACCAACAAATTCGGGGGTAGGCAAGATCGGGGTGTGCGGTGCCGGCAAGGGGAAATATAAAAAGAAAGGATCGTCCTGATTGGAAGACTCGCTGATAAAATCGCGTGCCTTTTCAGTCAATTTTGGCAACACACCCATGTGGTCAAAATCATGACCAATTTGGCCTGGCCGCCAAAACTCTTGACCGGGCCTGCCGTCGATGCTATCAATTTGATCAGAAGTGGATTGATTATTTTCGATATATATATAAGGTGGAATATCAAGAGAAGCCGTAATTCCAAAAAAATAATCAAATCCCAAATCGTTGGGACCGGCCGAAAGCGGAAGCGTAATGTCGATCTCATCATTGGCATCTTTTTCCCAACCCAAGCCAAGGTGCCATTTTCCGATACAGCCTGTCTGATATCCTCGTTTTTTCAACATACTGGCAACGGTCGTGCGATCTTTTGCGATGAGAGGTGGATCCCAACTCCAGGTGACCCCGTTCTTCAATTTTGTCCGCCAGGCATATCGGCCCGTGAGAATACCATAGCGTGTTGGCGTGCACACCGCAGACCCGCTATGAGCATCCGTAAAATGCATGCCTTCGTTGGTGAGTCGATTGAGGTGGGGCGTTGAGATCTTCGAATTTGCATTTAATGCTTGAATATCTCCATAGCCCATGTCATCCGCCAGGATGTAAACGATGTTTGGTGCTTCTGCTGCTGTTTCTCCGTTCTGGGCATAGGTCAAGCATTGACTCAGCCCGATCACTAGGAGCAAGATCATTTTTGCCGGAAAGTTCATAGCTGAAAATACATTAAATCTGATGCGACACTCCATATCTTGTGTCGAATGAGCGGAAAAAACCTGCTACACACCTTTCCAGTACCTGGGGTTGCAATGGACTATCTCGTTGATTATCAAAGGTCGTAGATCTCCGAGAGGTGAATCACTATAGGAAGGACTATCGGGAGAAGTCTAATATCGCTGAACTAAAACTATCGTACCTTCGTTTTCACTTACGATGTCTTCTAGACGCGATATATCAATCTACTTCATGGCGATCCTGGTTTTCCTGGCATCTACGGGCTTGATGGTTGATCATCATTACTGTCAGGGACAATTGGAGCATAGTGCACTGATGGCCAAAGCCGACTCCTGCCACCAGAAGAAATCATGTGACGAGCCTGCCACTGATGTCGAGCAAAGCTGCTGTGAAAAAAAGGATGCGCAAGATCAAGAGGAAGGATGTTGCAGCAACGAGTCCGAATATGTGCAAGTAGATTTAGACATTCCTTGTCTTAATACAAGCCAAGAACTTAATCCCCTCGACCAGCATATCCTCAATCCAGCCGCCCCTGAGTTTTCGAAAAAAATGGTCGTGATTGGGGCTCAATACATCAACGATATGCCACTTCCACGGCTCATAGACCCTCATAGTCTCTTCCAGATATTTCGCTGTTAGGCCGTCTGATTTGATTTTGTGAATACTGGTGCAAAATCTGCACCAGCCTACCCATTTTATTAATCAGCACTTTATTCATGAATAAATTA
>CAJQNM010000466.1 GCA_905479665.1 uncultured Saprospiraceae bacterium | reverse complement strand
AAAAACTCGAAACGACGAATTGTCAATCACCCCGTCGATGCCGCGGAGGTTGCCGATCAGTTCATTATTCAATACCCCGACAATATCCCAGTCGTCCTGCTTTGCGTTGGCCGCCATGATCTTTCCGCCGAATAAGCCCTGTTCTTCACCAGAGAGTGCGGCAAAGACAATCGACGAGGCATACTCATGATGGCTCAATACCCGTGCTGCCTCCAGCAAGCCGGCCACACCCGATGCATTGTCATTGGCGCCCGGAGCATCTGTCTCTGCATCGGTCCCAATGCTGGCGCGCGAATCTATATCGCCAGACATAATTACATATCGGTCTGGGTGAGTTCTTCCTCTTAGCGTTGCGATCACATTAACCACCATTACATCCCTCGGTATGCGAGGGTTTTCAGCAGAGGTGATCAACCCACGCTCAAACCGTACCTCTAGGCATCCATCACAAGCGTCCGAAATTCGATCAAATTCTGCCTTTACCCACCGACGAGCTGCCCCAATGCCACGGGTTTCAGATGTTGTATCGGAAAGTGTATTGCGAGTACCGAACGACACCAACCTTCTAATGTCTTGTTCGATTCTTTCGGCGTCGGGGGCGGCAGCAATTTGATAAAGAAGGGCAACCTCTGCGGGAGGTTGTTGGGCAGTGGCCAAAAATGTACTAAGCAGCAGGAATAGGATCGACAAAAATCTACGCATTGGTCATCATTATTTGACGGACCAAAGGTATTGTTCTCTACCTATTTATTTGCCAGTGTAAAATACGCCAACGGAGTACGAAGGAGCGGCAGCAATAATCTCTCCGCGCAAAGCTCCTGCTACCGAAGCGGAAACACCCATCCGATCGGTGATGTTGAGATTTACCTCTAGTCCCAGACTAAGGTACTCACTATTGTTGGCAAAAATACTTGTGCTGGTAGTCGTTTCAGCAGTGGCTCCATTACGCAATGACTCTACCATTTGTAGCCGAGAATTGAGCCAAAGGCGCTTATTAAATAGACCTAGTCCCGCTTCCAGTCCTCCTCGAATCTCATCTGAAAATTGATTTGTGCGATTGTTGAAACCAACTGAGGCACTCACATACCAAGGTACATTTTCACCACCGCCAAAGCCTGCATCGAGGCTGATCATTTGATTGAACTCGCCATCACCTGTTTGCAAGTTACCTTGCGTGCCTCCGTTCGTCTTTCCGGTCGGCAGGCCAAATAAGAGCGTGGCTGACAAAGGAATTTTACCTGTAGCAAAACTATATTTCACAGCAAGATCAATATCACCAACAGAGTTTATCGCCTCTCCGGCAATGAGCACATCTTGGGTGGTATTTGACACCAAATTATTGGAATAATTACGACTAAATATAGGTGCATTTACTACGGCAGTTAAATTACTGCCTAGACCATATTCGGCATAAAAATTGGTGTTGTGCAAACCTGTGGTAATGTTTGGATCCAATAATCCTTGATCGGTATAATGCTGATCAAAAACCACCCACCACTGAGACAATTTTAAGTAAAAATCACCCTTAGCCTGTGGCCAGGGCCCTCCAGCGAGGAGGACTTGCGCTGAAATAGAAAAACCAATAAGAAGAATAATATTTTTCATGAGGATTGTCTTTTGAGAATATTTATTGAATTTTTCCTTCGCCTACTTTGACGTTAAAAGGCTTGCAGTAATACAGAATATAGCTGTAGTCACTCAGCGAGCTATTTTCGACAGTATATGAATGTGCGCCAGAAAACACCTTGACTGCTGCTATCTCTTTGGCACTCGCTATTGAGTTACTATTGTTGGTTAGATAAACAAATAGGCCAGGCAGTGCTGAAGTAGCACGATAATTATCCCCCAGGCTCAGCTCTAGATTTCCATCGATCTCTGTAAGTGTAAAATCTCCTTCCAGAACGTAAGAGGAAGTTGTTACTATCTCACCATTTATGGAGGATGCTTGCATGACGGTTGTTTCCCCAACAGAGACGAGCACTGTATCTCTGAGTACTTTTTCGTTACTGTCCAATTCCAGGGTAATGAGTGCCCTGCCAGGAGCGAGGGCTTCTGCTAGTCCTGTAGGTGTGATCGATACGACCGCTGGATCGGAGCTTTTCCAGAGCACCTCTGCAGATTCTGCCAGACCAACATTATTGAAGAACACTTCCTCAAATTGATACGAGGTATTGATCGCCAAGCTGTCTACTTTGTTCGCGATTCGCAATTGAGGATCTACTCGATCATCAATAAAATCATCCTTAATACAGCCGGCAAAGACCGCAAGGAGAAGGACGATGGCAATGCTCTGCCAGTGTTGTATTCTTTTCATGAGGATTTATGTATTAAAAATGATAAAAAGAAGGGGCCAGAACCTGTGACCGCTGGCCCCTTTCGAAAAACCATGCTTAGCTCAGTACAGCTTCAGCATTGGCCAATGCTGGAGCAGCTGGAAAATCAACTGCAAATCCAGTTATGTTGTGCAAATAATTACTGATGATTTTGGTTCCGATGGCAACAACTACATCAACCAAGGTCGTCTGCGTATACCCTGTGGCAAAAAATTCCTCCCTTGCTTCCTCGGAAACTTGACCGTGATTGCTCACTACTGCCAGCGTAAATTGAGCCAGCGCATCCAGTCGCTCATCAAATGTTGCTCGACCCGATCGAATTTCAAGGATTTGCTCGTCACTAAATCCAATGAGCTTACCGATTGCAGTGTGTGCGGCCTGGCAATACGTGCAGCCATTGTACTCACTGGTCACAAGATTGATTACTTCTATATCCTTCGCACGCAAAGTGGATTTACGCTGCTGGAATTGGAGATAGTCGCCCAATGCCGTCTCGCTATGTCCGAAATAGGCATAGAGGTTTGGTACGAATCCTAATTTCTTCTTGAGGCTACTAAATATTTCTTGGTTATTTTCGGAGACCTGATCGATCGTGGGCACTGCAATTTTAGTCATATCAATATTTTTACGTTTAATAATGACACAAAGATGCAGTCTACTTGAGGTCTATCCCTTGCACGATTTTCCCGACCACTTGCACAAAGTGCCCGATTGCCTTACTGAGAGATGGTTCTAATGGCCATTTGGTCTCTATAGCTATTGGGAGAGTGACCGGTGGCCTTCTTGAAAAAGCGACTAAAATATGCGGGTTCTTCAAAACCAAGCTCAAACCCGACCTCCTGAATTTGCTTGTCCGTATAAAAAAACAAGCGCTTTGCCTCCAGCACGATGCGCTCCTGGATGTGCTGCTGTGGGCTTTTGTCACCATAGCGCGCAAAAAGATTAGATAGGGTTTTGGGCGACCTATGCAGCAATGCCGCATAGTCCTTGACTTGCTTTAGCGTGCGGAAATGCAGATCGACGAGCACATTAAATTTACGGATGATGTCGAGTTGCTGGTTGTCTACCGCTTGAGAAATCAATTGCTCTTTCGCCAGCCGAGTACACAGTATAATGAATCTCTTTAGCAGCATCTGGAGCATTTCGCCCTGTACTTTGTCAGCATGGCCAAATTCATCGATCATGACTTGCCACAATAGGTCGAGCTTGCCCTGGTGCACCTCATCCAGCTTGATGAGCGGAAGGTCTTGCGTGCCAAAAAACAGAATCCCATTGCAGCCGATCTCCGCATCGTGATCTGCGATGCAGTAAAAATCACGGTTGAAGAAAAGGCCGGCGATTGGCGCTCCTTCTTGTGGATAGGTGATTTTGTGATGATAGGTAAATGTGGTGATTTGGTCGGGTTGCAGTACCAATTCAATCCCGTCTGCCAGTAGGCTAACTGGTGTCGGATTCCGATTCCAGTTAAACTGAATGAGTCGCTTCGCATCGGTTTCAGAAACAACAAAGTCATCTCGCTGGATGTGATCAGTGAGTATGAAAAGAGAGTCTAGCGTCTTGTCACGAAATTCGTAGGTCACCTTATTTAGTCTTGATGCTTGTCAAATAAACTACAGATGTACGGCCAAAGTTGTCCTGCTACTTTAGCCAACCTTTGATTGATGCAAAAAAAAGGTGCCTTGCAGACCCGCCTTAGCTTGCCATGCGCAAGACTAAATTGGCTCCTACCGACCGATCAACCACTCAGATGTACCACCTCCCGGATAGATTTCATTCCTGAACACTTCTATTCGTACTTACTTGGCTTACCTTTATGCTCCAGCGATACCAACAGAGATTTAATCACCTCATCCAGATCTTTCCCAAGCATTTCGTCGATCCTTTCGGAGCCCACTTTACCTTTGGCACCGGGTATGAGCAACTTAGATCCTTCCGGCAGGACACATTCGATCGTGGTTAAGATCAGGCTTAAGGACTCGTATGCCTTTTGACCCGAAGCGGCTGCGATAATCATGGCCACGGGCTTTCCGGAAAACAATGTTTGCGAGACACACCACTCGATCACATTCTTTAAGCTACCAGGCAGGCTATAGACATATTCAGGCGTGCAAAATAATACGGCATCAGACTGCTCAATCAATTTGTGGATGGCAGCGACTGGGACAGGCAAGGGAGGTGCAGTGTGGTCGGGATTAAAATGAGGTAATCCCGAGATATCTTCGTACACATGCAAATCAAGATCATTGGCATATCTATGTTGCATATACCTTAGAATCGTGAGGCTTGTGGATTTACTTTTTGTGCTTCCTGAAATAGCCAGTACGCGTGGACGATTCATCAAGAGATCATTTTACGAATCACTCTATAAAGTCAAGTACAGCTTCATTCACTGCATCGCGGTGCGTGAGATTGAGTCCATGTGGTCCCTGCTCAATCACCAAATAAGTGCTGCCTTTTATACCCTTTGCAGCCTGCTCACCACTGGTCTCGATGGGCACGATTCGATCAGCGTCACCATGGATAATCAGCGTAGGTACAGTCACATTATCTAGTTCCGCGCGAAAATCCGTACCTGCCCAGGCTTCCGCACATTCTATAGTGGCATGAGGAGATGCATATGCTGCAATGGATAAATGATAATCTAGAATGGCTTGACTTACTTTTTCCTTTTGCTGGTCATAGTTGTAAAAATTCTTTAGAAAATCTGGCAAGAAGGATATCCGGTCATTTTTGAGTGCACCCAATATTCCCTCGAGCTGCTCTTGGGGTACTCCTGCTGGATTATCCGGCTTCTCGGCAACAAGTGGTATGATAGAACTCATCAAAACCACCTTTGAGATGCGCTTGTCACCAAACTCTGTAAGATACCGGACTACTTCTCCACCACCCATCGAAAATCCGATCAGGGTCACATCTTGCAGATCCAGATGCACCAGCAGATTTTCTAAATCGTGCGCCAACGTGGTAAAATCAAAATTTTCCGGCGGTTGATCTGAGTCCCCAAATCCTCGTCGATCATAAGCGATGCAGCGATAGCCCTTTTCGACAAAATATCCGATCTGCGGCTCCCAAGTCCTGTGACTCAAAGGCCACCCGTGAATAAATATGAGTGGAATCCCCTCTCCTCGGTCAATGAAATTGAGAATAGCCTCGGTTTCATCTTTTGGTGTCTTTGACTCGCAATACATCATATCTTTCTTTTTTTTCCCTTCCAGCCTTAACAACTGCATCACTCGCTGGAATGTTTGATGGCGGGCCGGATAATGCAGGATTCTACCCTATTCCCTCCGCTACAGCATACGTTTTGTTTCGCCATAAGTACTCGTATAGATGCACTTATGGCAGATCATAAGATTTTTGTTTCGCCACAAGTGGGTTGCAAACACTACCTTTGGCGAAACAAAATATGGTAGGACGAACTCAGGAACAGGCAATCTTACGTCAAGCAATCGAGTCGAAGAGCCCCGAGTTGATTGCTATATATGGGCGTAGACGAGTAGGTAAAACCTATCTAATCAGGCAATTTTACAACGATCTCATAGTCTTTGAGTTCAGTGGTCTTCATGACAGCAACCTAGGGGAGCACATGAGAGAGTTCGCTCGAAAGCTGCACGTAGATGCACACGAGCTGCCGCCAAAGATTCCTGCGAGCTGGTTTGAGGCATTTCATCTGCTGAAGAAACACATCGGCAAGCTCAATCGCACACGAAAAAAAGTGGTTTTTCTTGACGAGGTGCCCTGGATGGCAACGAATCGATCAAGGTTTTTGTCTGCCTTTGAAAGCTTTTGGAACGGATGGGCCAGTGCTCAAAAAGATCTAGTAGTGGTCATCTGCGGCTCTGCTAGTTCATGGATGATTAAGAAAATACTCAACAATACCGGAGGTCTCTATAATCGCACCACACGTCACATACATTTACATCCCTTTACATTGGCTGAATGTGAGCTCTTTCTAGAAAAACAAAAGACTTCCCTAACCAGATATCAGATTACTCAAATCTACATGGTGATGGGTGGCATACCTCATTATCTCAAAGAAATACGAAAAGGAGAAAGCGCTGCACAAGCCATAGATCGCATCTACTTTTCCAAAACAGGTCTTCTTAATCAGGAGTTTGAGAATATTTATGATGCACTTTTTTCTAATTCAGAAAGACACAAAGAAATCGTCAAAGCATTGGCACTAAAACCGCGTGGCTTACAACGCGATGACCTACTCAAAAGAACACGCATGAGCAGCGGAGGTGGTTTTACAACAGTACTCAAGGAATTGATGAATTCAGGTTTTATCTCAGAATATGTGCCCTTCGGGAAAAAAGCGCGAGACGCTGTCTTTAAATTAACCGATAATTTCTCCCTATTTCATCAAAAATACATGGTCGATAGACGTGGGCGAAAAGTGAATTGGAATGCGATTGCCCAATCATCGACCTGGCAGAGCTGGAGTGGACTGGCTTTTGAAAATATTTGCATGTTTCACATCGAAGAAATCAAATATTCACTGAATATTTCCGGCATCCACTCTAGTGCACATTTTTGGCATCATCCCGGGAATGACGAAATCGAAGGTAGCCAAGTAGATCTCTTGATCGATCGCGCAGACGAAGTGATAAATCTATGTGAAATAAAATTTTCAGGACAACCCTATACGATCACCAAGAGCTACGCTCAAAAGCTACGCAGACGGATAGGCTCCTTTCAACACCTCACTAAAACCAGGAAAGCACTATTTCTCACCATGATTGTCTCACAAGGTTTGACATCTAATAAATACTCGCTTGAGATGGTCCAAAATGTGATCGAATTAGACGATCTATTTACCAGGATAAAACAATAGCCACCCTAGGAGGCTGTTGAAATACTAACTCTGATTCGTTCGCGGCTTCTTTTGCCCGCATACTTCACCAAAAAATACTCGATATAGCTCGGCTATGTCTGCGTTTTTTGGCTCGTCTGCAACCAAAATAAGCTAGCGAGCCACTTCGAGCCAGTAATTCAACAGCCTCCTAGAGAGGAAAGTACCATAAATAATAATTTCAAAATCTAATAAACTAAATACTATGTACAGTAAAAGAGCATCGC
>CAJQNM010000465.1 GCA_905479665.1 uncultured Saprospiraceae bacterium | reverse complement strand
TATATTTGTTTTACAAAGTATATACATATGGCCAAAAAGTACCTGGGAGAATTTGAGGAACTCCTCCTCACCATGGTTGCCATACTCGGCGACGAAGCCTACGGCAAGGCCCTAATAGACGCCATTAAGGAACAACTGGATCGTGATGTAAACCTTAGCGCAGTGCACATAACATTGTATCGGCTCGAAGACAAAGGTTTACTTACTTCCGCCATGGGAGGTGCGACCGCTAGTCGTGGAGGGCGACGTAAGCGCTATTTTCAGATCACCAATGCCGGCAAGAAGAAGCTCGAACTGTTGCAGCAGCGGCGCATGAAACTTTGGAACCTGTTGCCCAATCTGAAGTTTTCTCGCGCATGAAACCTCCCCTCTGGTCAGTGCGCTTTCTATCGTGGTTCTGCCCTGATGAGCTATTGGAAGGTATCCTCGGAGATCTCCTAGAGCAGTATGAGGAAGCGTGCAAATCCGCAGGTATTAAGCGGGCCAATCGAAAGTTCATCTGGAATGTTCTACGCCTTTTGCATCCCTACATTTTATTTAGAAATAAAATAAGCCTCTCCGTCATGAACACTAGCATGTTGTATAGTCATTTGAAATTGGCCTGGCGCAATATTCACCGGCATCGTTTCTTTTCAACCATTAATATTGTGGGGCTCTCCTGCACTATTGCATTTGTGATCTTGACTTTTCTTTTCATCCGCAACGAGCAGGCATTCGACCAATTTCACTCTAAGAAAGAGTCAATCTTCCGTCTCTATCACCAAGCCGTGAATCCTGAAAACGACCAATCCATGCGTGCAAGTGCAGTGACAGCCATACCACTTGGTCGTGATCTAGCCGAACGAGTAGCCGAGATCACTCACTACACGCGTATAGCCAGCACCTCAACCACGATCTTGAAAGAAAACGAGCCGTTTGACGAAGTCATCCATTTTGTGGACACCGGTTTTTTGAAAATGTTTGATTTTCCGATAGTCGATGGCTCCCGATCAGGTCTACTGGAAAAGCCCCACGAGATACTCATTTCTATAGACATGGCCGAGAAGTATTTCGGTGCTGAGGAGGCCATCGGTCGCGAATTACAAGTCATCGTAGGAGACACTATGGTTCCAGTGTCAGTAAGTGCAGTGATCAACAATCGCAGGAATGAGTCCAGCATTGCATTTGACTTCTTAATGCCCATGGAACAATACCAATTGGCCATTTCTGAAACGACCTACAATTCCTACAACTATGGGTTGGTGGAAAATTACATTCAATTGGTTGATGACAGGGACATTGCCTCCATGGAATCGTTGTTGACAGAAACACTAGAGCCAATCTTGCCGGTAGATGAGGAACGCATTGAGTTTGGTTTGCAACCATTGTCTGAGATTCACTTTGAGCATGAAATAGTAGGCAATGCCAGCTATACCAATCCACAGAAACTTTATTATATGTTGGCCCTTGCCATCTTGGTCGTGGTAATTGCTTGCATTAATTTTATTACGCTGATGACCAGTCAGTTGTTTGGCCGACTGAAGGAAGTTGGCGTGCGCAAAGCTCTTGGCGCGATGAAGGGACAATTGCGTCGGCAATTGATTTTTGAAAACTTTCTAAACTGTCTAGCTGCTGGCATAATCGGGCTCCTTCTCGCTTGGACTATGGCTCCTATTTTCCACCAGCTGCTGGATTCTCAATTCCGCTTCTCCATTGGTGCCTCTGAAGTGATATTTATTTTGGCGGTAATGATTCTCATAGCCGCGGTGACTGGTGGCTTGCTTTCCTCTGTCATCCTAAGCAAAGAGACCAGCGATGCGTTGGTTGCCAAGCAGGGGAGTGCTCGAAATAATTGGCAGCGTGATGGACTGATTATTTTGCAATTTACTTTATCGATCATGTTGATCATTGGAGCGCTAACCATGCGTCAGCAAATGCAATATGTGCAAAACAAAGACCTCGGCTTTGACCAAGATCGTCTGCTAGAGATTTCGATGCCGTCCTTAAGCGACTTGCCCAGCAGCACACAATTGATCGAACGCTTTGCCACTATGGCCCAACAACATCAAAACATCCTAGTGGTAAGTGCCAGCATGAACAATGCCCGAGAACCATGGACTCAGCTCGTTTTCGAACAATCCGGGAATAAAAAGGAACAATTATTCTACAACCAAGTAGGTAGCAACTATTTAAAAACAATGGATATCGAACTAGTTGGAGGTACAGATTTTGCACCCGATCTCGATGGAAGCAGCCAGGAGATACTCGTAAACGAAAGTCTCGTTCGCCATTTCGGGTGGGAAGACCCTTTGGGCGAGCAGATTCCGGGGATGAGATTTGAGCGAGACCATAGAATCATTGGAGTCGTGGAAGATTTTCACTTCAGTTCCTTACATAAAAGAATTGAACCGCTCATTCTCGCCAGAGATGAACGTTCAATTCTCTCAGGCGTCACAGGTCTCAACACCTATGTTTGGCCACCCAATCTTTACCAAATCATAGTTCGCCTGGGTCCAGGATCCATGGCCCCCGCAATTCAATATTTGGAAGATACCTGGAAGAGTCTGGTACCTCAAAAGGCATTTACCCATCACTTCACGGATGAAGTTTTGGCATCGAAATACGCCGAAGAAAAGCGTTGGGGCCAAGCACTGCATTGGGCCTCGCTATTTGCCGTAGGCATTGCCTGGCTAGGCCTTGTGAGTCTTCTTCAACTTACCCTACGACGAAAGACTAAGGAGATTGGCATACGAAAAGTGTTGGGCTCTTCGTCATTTCGCGTGAGTCTACTCCTTATTCGGCGCTACTTCTGGCTTGTCCTTTGTGCTTGTCTTTTGGCCTGGCCTGTAGCATGGTTCACGCTAGGTCGTTGGTTGGAGTCGTTCAGCTATCGCATCAATCTTAATCCGCTCTTCTTTGTGCTCATCGGCGTCAGTGTGCTTAGTCTAACCATTCTGACTATGGGTCTGCAATCACACAGGGCTGCCAGAGCCAATCCAATCAATGCCTTGAAAGAGCAATAATAGCCCGTGTACGAAGAAATGGCTGGTGAGGATTATTACGATTTCTGGTGAATGAAATGAAACTTCTGAAATCATGGGCAGAGACCAAAAGGCAAATCATCCAGGTGTCGACTGCCACTACTGATGTATTCCGGCAATCATGATTTCTGGATACGCGGAAATGTCGCAGTTGAGCCAATACGCTGCTAGGCACGCAATACCTGTCTTGCAAGCCAGCCATTTAGCATCAGAATAATCGGTACCATAATACCGCGAGGGATGACTCGTTATGTATTTAATGCATTTACTAATATCACCCAAAACCTAAATAGAATCGACATGGGCAGTTCGTCCTATTGGAAAAGTCACTTTCGGAACAATCTCACCCAGAAAAGAATCGACTGGAGCCAAACTCCTTGCTTGACAAAAGCCGAACAAGAATCAATATTGCCGTCCCTGCGGGCTTGGCAACTTGGTGAAACAAGCGACGGTCGGCATCTCCTAAAGGCAGCAAGACGATACTCTGCGAAAACCAGCGATCCCGACTACATTGCCGCCATCGAATTATTCATTAAGGAAGAACAAAAGCATGGAAATAATCTTGGCAGATATATTGACCTGCTGGGACAACCACGAAAAAAGAAAGACTGGGGTGACTCACTCTTCAGATTTGTCAGGTACTTCAATACAAGTATGGAATTGTGGACGATTTCGGTGGTCATCGTAGAAAGTTCAGCCCAAATATTTTACCAGGCCATGCACGACGCTGCGAATTGCCAACTGCTGAAAGAAATCTGCGCCGACATACTCAAAGATGAGGCACATCACATCAAGTTTCAGAACGAAAGACTGCACACTATTTTTAACGGCAAAAATGTCTACAGCAAAGCCTTGACCGTAGGTCTGTATGGCCTTCTATTTTTCGCTATAATTCACGCAGTGTGGTTTGGGCACCGGCGACTCTTCCTAGCAGGAAATATCTCGAAAAGAAAGTTTT
>CAJQNM010000464.1 GCA_905479665.1 uncultured Saprospiraceae bacterium | reverse complement strand
TGGGTGTGACCACAATATCATTGAGATCGTAAATGGCCGATTGCAGATAGATTGAGGTATTTGGAGCCAAGTCTGACAACAAGATCTCAGTCGTTTGGAAACCTACACAGGATACATTTAGAAAGGCATTGGATTTGCTCGAATCGAACTTTGGTAGTCTGAGGTCGAAAGCTCCTTGACTATTAGTGATCAATCTCAACTGTAGCGCGGGAACGGTTACATGGGCGGGCATGTCCCAAACTTAGTTGAAATTAGGTAGCTGCTCCATGGTTGTTGTAATGTAGCAATATTGCTTTTTTCATGAGCGGTAAAAGTCTATAATTTCCAATTCTATGCATTTTCTTTTCACTTTCTAGCATTGCAACTGCGGTCCAGCGGTGCCTCTGATCTGAAGATTGCCAATTCGTTACTTTCCTAATATATTTTCCAAGTTGAGAATTCAGGCTTTCGATACAATTTGTTGTACGAAAACTCCTCCATAGTTTCTGATTGACTCCTAATTTATGCAGCGTCAGGATTTCTTCCAATCCCTCTAGGATGCTATTAGCCGCAGAGATATTTACTGGTCGAATTCGATCTTCAAGCTCGAGCAGGCTAGATTTGGCATCTTCATAGCTTTCTAGCGAAAGTGCTTTATAATAATCAGTTTTTGCCTTCTCATGTTCGTCTTCCGCTAGGTAGCTTTTGATGTTTTCAAATTTGTGATAAGTGCATCTTTGTACCAGGACGTGCTCGCCACATACTTGTTTTACAGCCTTGCGAAAACCCTTGGATCCATCCAGGATATATAGCACATCTTCAACCTGCACACCTCTTCCCTTGATTCTCCTTAACATTTCTGCCACCGGCTCTGCTTTCTCACTGTGAGCCTGCACAAATTCTAATGGTATCTTCTTTCCCTGCTCTGTAACCCCCAGTGCGATTATGATCTGCTCACCACCAAGGCTTTTGCCATCTATAAAAATCGCTAGAAATTCATATCCACTCAGGTCTCGCTCCATGAAGGCCTGCAATTCATCTCGAGTATTATCCACAAACCTCCGACTCACTGCACTTTTTGATAATCCAAAGCCCTCACTCATGTGATCTATGACACCTTCATAATCGCGTACGCTCAATCCTTTTATCACCCCATTCACGATCTGATCACTCATCTGATCAACCTCGCGCATTCGTTGATAGCTCTCAAGGGTTTGGCACTCTTCTCTAGTCATATCACGCACCCGTGGAACTTCCACTTTAACACGTTGGTCTCCGATCCGAATGCTGCCAGGATTACTTCCCCATCGACTATATCTACCCTCAAAGGGCTTTTCTCGACTGTATCGTTCGCCTGCCAATTTGATCAGTTCCTCATCCATTATCTGGTTGGCTATAATCCGACATAGGCTCAAATGGCTCTGCATCACTTCCATTTTTACATCTATTGGTTGCTCCGATAACCAGTCTAGGTTTGCTCGTGATTCTTCTGTAGATTTACCTTTAAGTGGTTCCATTTTTTGATCTATTTTGATGATTAATCAATTTATGGAGCCGCTTCCTTTTTACCAACTTTTCGTTGGATGAGTTTCAACTAGGTTTGGGACATGACCTCGATGGCTGCAGTGAGTAGACATGTAATGTGTCTTTAGCTCCAAACAACCAAGGATACATAGTACAGAAATACACATTACATGTCTGGTATCGACTTTAATTATGGCTCAATACTTCAACCTACTTAGGGCTTCAAATCACAGATCTGGCGAGACATGTCATGTGGCTTCGAGGTTAAATGACCTGCAGTGAGTGGACATGTCATGAAATAAGAATGATGATTGGACTGCTCAATCATAAGCAGTGTAAAGAACGAATTCTCTATCACGCAAGACCTTTCAGATCCCTTGCTATCTTTGCCGCCACCTATGAAAATGCATCTACAGCGGCTGGGCACAACTGTGCTCATACTTTTGCTTTTTTGTTCAATCTTGCCTGCCCAAGAGAGCGCCACTTCTATCTATCAATCCAATTATAACCTCCGCATTCTCAAGGCTCCAGGCATCATCACCATTGATGGCAAACTTGACGAGGTCGCGTGGAAGTCTGCCGATGTTGCGGCAGACTTTTGGCAGAAGAGCCCCCGAGATGACATCCGTGCTCAGTTGAAGACCGAGGCCATGCTCACCTATGATGACAATTTTCTCTACGTGGCAGGCATCTGCTCCGATACTGGTGTGCACATTATTCCGACACTCAAGCGTGATGAATACTGGGAAGGCGATGGATTTTCCGTCATCCTAGATCCAGTAAACAAGGCAACATCAGGTTTCTTTTTTGGGACCAATCCGATGGGAGTACAGACTGAAGCACTTCTTGCTGGTGGAAGCGGAGATGGGAATTGGAGTGATCAATGGGACAACCGCTGGTTTGTAGAGACCGCACAATACGATGACTATTGGACTGTTGAAATGGCCATACCCTTTAAATCTATCCGATATGAGAAGGGCAAACAAAATTGGGGCATCAATTTTATGCGCAAGGACTCTAAGAACAATCAATTGGATACCTGGACGCCCATACCACTCCAGTTTTGGCCAATCGATTTAGGATACACAGGCCTTCTGCAATGGGATAACGCCCCAAAAAGAGAAGGCAGCAATATTGCGATCGTTCCATACATCTCTGCAAGCACTTCGAAAAATTTTCAAGATGCCACTCCATCCGATCAGAACTATGCCGCAGGACTAGACGCCAAAATTGCCGTGAGCTCAGCGCTCAATCTCGATCTCACGATAAATCCAGATTTCTCACAAGTAGAGGTCGATCAGCAAGTCACGAATTTGACCCGTTTTAGCATCTTTCTTCCTGAGCGCCGCACTTTTTTTCTAGAGAACAGCGACATTTTTAGCAGCGTCGGCTTCCCTACTATCCAGC
>CAJQNM010000463.1 GCA_905479665.1 uncultured Saprospiraceae bacterium | reverse complement strand
AGTGGTGGCATCAATGCAGTAGCGATGGCGACGCCCGGTATAGCATTGGATTTGTCAATACGAGATCCCGAAATAATGCCTGCAATTCCACCAAAAAATGCTACCCCGACATCCAATGCGGTCGGCTCCGTACGACGCATTATTTCTTCGGTGACTTCTCCGAAAGGACTGATCAAAAAATAGATGGTACTGGTCACCAATGCGATTACGATGGCGATGCCAAAATGCTGCAGAGAGATAAAAAGCGTTTCACGGTCATTGATCCCCACACCCAATCCAATACCCAAGATCGGAGACATCAGAGGCGAGATTAGCATGGCCCCAATGATGATGGCTTGAGAATTTAGATCCAGGCCTAGAGAGGCGATCACAATACTGCACATAAGGAGCCAGGCATTGGCTCCCTCCATGCGATTGTTGTTCTTGATATTGGTGATGGTACCCTCTTTATCCAGACCATCTTTCAGATCAATGAGGCGGTGCCAAAAATCTGAGACGGCATTTCCCTTATGCCTGTTGTCACTCATGCGTCAGGATTTGTCCGTCGGCCATAGATAGTGTACGGTCGCATCGACGAGCAAGCTCCGGATTGTGAGTGACGATCACGAAGGTTTGGCCAAGATCTTTACGCAGGTTAAAAATCAGCTCATGGATTTCGGCAGAAGTGGTGGTGTCAAGATTGCCGGTGGGCTCATCAGCCAGCACCACCTGTGGATCATTGATCAATGCGCGTGCTATAGCGACACGTTGCTGCTCACCTCCCGAAAGCTCATTGGGTTTATGGGTAACCCGGTCGGCCAAGCCAAGGTACGCGAGAAGTTCTTTGGCCTTCGCTTCAGCCTTGGCTTTGTCTTGATGGGCCAGAAGAGCAGGGATGAGGGTGTTTTCTAAGGCTGTAAATTCTGCTAGCAGATGGTGGAACTGAAAGATAAAACCGATGTGCTGATTACGGAAGAGTGAAATGGCTTTATCGTCCAGGCTTGAGACGTCTTGGTCATCATAATATATGGACCCCTGGTCAGGACGATCTAAGGTGCCCAGAATATGCAGAAGCGTTGTTTTGCCAGCACCAGACTTGCCCACGATCGAGACAATCTCACCAGCAGTTATGGTCGCCGATACTCCCTTGAGTACTTGTAGCGGTCCGTAATGGCGATAGATGTTTCGGCACTCGATCATGTAACGCTTGCAAGATACAGATACTCCTAACTTTTGCTGGCATTGTTCGGGTCACAGCCGTCTCTTGTCGTACATTTGAATCACAATAGTAACAGCCGGGCTTAGGATTCGAAATGAAATTTTTACAACTCTGCAAGAAATGTCCGTATCCGCTAAAGGATGGGGAGTCCATTGCGGTCACCTATCTGGCAAAAGCCTTGCATGATCTGGGATGTGAAGTTTCGCTACTGTCAATGAATACGACCAAGCACTGGGTAGAAGTGGACACCATTCGTGATCAGCTGGCGCACTACAAGCAGACTGAGTTCGTGCCTTTGGACAATCAAGTGAAACCCCTGCATGCATTTCTCAATCTCTTTTCGTCAGATTCCTACAACATAAGTCGCTTTGACTGCGACGACTTCGCTGAAAAACTAAAAGATCTTCTGGAAAGAAATTCATATGATGTGGTGCAACTAGAATCACTCTATCTGGCACCCTACATTGAGCTAATTCGGACACACTCTGATGCAGCAGTGGTCTTGCGAGCGCACAATGTCGAGCATGAAATTTGGGAGCGCATGGCTGCCAATGAAAACAGTATGGTACGCCGTTGGTACTTGGATTATTCTGCCCGAAAATTGAAAAAGTACGAAGAAGATCAACTTCTACTCATCGATCGCTTACTCCCAATCAGTTGCGTGGATGAAGCCAAGTTTCGCAAGCTGGGCTACACTGGCGTATCTACAACATTACCTATTGGGATTGATCTACAGGAGATTTCTGCACAACAGATTGATTCATCAAAAGACTTGAGCATAAGCTTTATCGGATCATTGGACTGGATGCCAAATATTGAAGCCTTGAATTGGTTTCTCGATCAAGTGTGGACACATCTACTATTGATTTTTCCCAAGCTTGAGCTGCATGTGGCCGGGCGAAATTGTCCCGAATGGCTGCTTAATTTGCAGACTCGCAATGTCACAGTGCACGGTGAGGTAAATGATGCACGGGCCTTCCTTCTTGCTCATCCGATTTCTGTAGTACCTCTATTGTCGGGCAGTGGGATGCGAGCCAAGATCGTAGAAGCAATGGCCCTGGGACGAGTAGTGATCAGCACAGAGGTAGGACTGGAAGGCATCGCAGCTCAAGATGATCTGAATGTACTGGTGGCAAATAGTGAGAAGCAGTTTATTGAAAAATTTCGAATATGTTATCAAGACCGAAACCGTCTTCCTCAAATAGGTGCTGCTGCTCGTGCATTTGCCGAAGCACATTATGACCATCGCACCATTGCTCAGCAATATCTTAACAGCTGGCAAACAGCCTGACCCCATCTCGTGAAACTCCTGGTCCTATCTTCACGCTATCCTCTGCCCCTTGAAAAGGGAGATCGACTTCGCATCTTTCATCAAATGCGCTATCTATCGCGTCACTATGAGCTGGTATTGGTCGCCCTGACTCACCGCCGTGTCTCCGCAGAGGATCGCAGAGAAGTAGAGTCACTCTGTACTAAGTCGTATGAACTTCCAGTGACACATGCGCGATGTTTACGTAAGGCGGTCAAGGGTTTTGTGGGCGGCACGTCTCTTACCGTATCGTATTTTTACCACCCGGAACTACGGGTGCAGGTGCAGAAAATAATCCATGATGAGGCTCCAGATCATATTTATTGCCAACTTATCCGCATGGCGGGATATGTCGAGGGGATCACCATTCCGAAGAGCATTGACTACATGGATTCATTCTCGCTACGTGCATTGCGCCGGGCTCGACAAAATCGATTCTTGCTTCACTCTTTCTGGAAATTAGAAGCACGACTGTTGCAGCAGTATGAGCGACAAACGTATCGTTGGTTTGATCGCCACTTTGTCATCTCGCAGGTGGATCGGAATGAGTTCGTAAGCACAGGAATGCAGCGCCTAGAAATCTTGCGTAATGGGGTAGATACTCAGTATTTTTCCCGAGAGGAAGGTGTCGAGCCAGATGTAGATTTAGTATTTATTGGCAATATGAGCTACCATCCCAATATTTTTGCAGCGCGGTTCTTAATAAAGAAAATTGCCCCGTTATTGTGGCGTGAAAATCCCGAAGCTCGAATATTAATTGCTGGTGCAGACCCGACCGCAGAGGTGAAGAGGCTGGCATCTAGGCGTGTCGAGGTGACCGGGTTCGTACCGGACATTCGAAAGGCGTATCAGAGAGGCAGAATATTTGTGGCTCCAATTTTTGCGGGCAGTGGGTTGCAAAATAAAATACTCGAGGCCCTGTCTATGGGGTTGCCCTGTGTGACCAGTGGCATCGTCCAGAGCTCCATCACTGGCTCTGAAGGCATCGTTCAGGTGGCTGAAGATGAAGCGATGTTCGTAGAGCGTATTACGGCCCTGTTGCAAAATGCGGCTGAGCGTCAAGAATTGTCAGTAAAGGGCAGAATTGTTGTCGAAAAAAATTATGCGTGGAGCAGCGCCTGCAAACCCTTACTTGAGCTGGGGTAGCAAATTTGCCAGAAACGATCTCGAGCGCTCAAAAAGTAGGACACAGATTTTCTTCAGACTCGTAGTTTCCAAAATACGAAATCGAAACCTCGAAAACTCCTTGGGTGCCTCCGTAATTGGCGAGATTATTCAAATTAATATCATAGGAAAAGCCCACTAAGAGTTGTTCCAGATTAAGCCCAACCTGAAGCCCCAGGACGTCTGGCGTAATGGCACTTTCAAAATTGCGCTCAAAGCGAATCCAAGCACCTAAATGTAATTTGAAAAATGAATCTGGATTGGGCTCAAGAATAAAAACATTGCCAACCAGAAATTCAAAGTGCGAACCCTGCAGGGCTGCATATGCACGAGGAGAGATACCGATGTTATTCAGCGTTTTAAACGTGGCACCACCATGAAGACTATATTTCCGAAACAGACTGCTGCTGGATACCTCTTGTTGTGCCTTGTCACTATCCTTGGCATAAAAAGAAATCTCTGGGGTAAGAATGTGATGCATAGCGCCCCCAATATAAAAGGCGAGGTCTTCATCAATGCTGGAAAAATAATTTAGCCCCACTGCCAGATCTCCAAAGGAGAAATTATTCTCGGGAAGGTCTTCACTGGTCAAACCATCAAACCCATCGAGGCCATTAAACTGATCTTGAAATACGAGATTCTCATAGAGAATATTTCGTTGCGCTGCACTAAATTGAAAACCTGCAGAAATAATTTGAGAGGCTGATCGATCGAGTGCCTTGTGGTATGCTCCCGATCCAGAAATGCTGTTTGTGCTGAGATCAAATGGTCCTGCCTGATCAGAAGCAAACTGCAGGCCGATGGCAAAAGCATCTCCGTCGGTAAATCCTCCTTCGAGATCAAAACGTAGATCGACTGCAGTGATAAAGGAAGTAATGGGCGCCTCGAGCGAAGATCTCCATTGGTCTCGATAGAGTGCGGAGACGCGGTATTTGCCAGCGTAACTGCCTGTGAGGGCAGGATTTAGGAGCGTTGGAGCAGCATAAAACTGTGAGTAATTTTGGTCTTGAGCACTGGCAAACCCGGCAAGAGTGACGCTAAAGAGCAAGACAATAGAAGTGCGAAACACAGGACCCATCTTGATTAAACTGATATCTGGCTGCTTTATTTTTAGCATCATAAATTCTGAAGCAGATCATACTGGGTGATGATATGCCTTTTACCACCACTATCGCGAGTGACCACGGCAGGAGTCGTTTTGTTGATCATCGAACCTAGGTGAGAACAAAGGGTTTCGAAATGCACCTCCGGAAAAGGATCTGACATAATACTTTCCACAGCATTTTCTTTTGCATCCGGATCATTGTCCAGGAGATGCGTAATCAGATCGGACTCCGTGATTGCTCCCACAATGTCACTCCCACAGGTAACCGGTAGCTGTGAGATTTGATCATCGCGCATCAAGGCAATCGCACGTTGAATGGGTTCTGTTTTTTCGACGGAGATAAATGATGTGCCCTGCTTACTTTTTACCAGATCACTGATGCGCAACTCGCCTTCGAGAAAGCCCCGTTCCCGCATCCAGTCGTCGTTGTATATCTTACCAGTGTAGCGACTGCCATGATCATGAAAGATGATCACCACTACATCCTCTGGGGTGAGTCGATCTTTGAGCTGGCGCAAGCCAGCCAGTGCCGATCCCGCCGAGTAGCCCAATAAAATGCCTTCTTTGCGTGCCATCTCACGGGCCGCGAGTGCCCCAGCCTTATCACTGACTTTCTCAAAGTGATCGATCAAACTAAAATCAACATTCTTGGGTAAAATGTCTTCACCAATACCCTCTGTAATGTATGGGTAGATTTCCTTGGGATCAAACTCTCCGGTCTCGTGGTACTTCTTAAAGATCGATCCGTAGGTATCGATACCCCATACTTGTACATCTGGATTCTGCTCTTTGAGGTATTTACTGGTGCCTGAGACGGTTCCTCCGGTACCCACTCCGACCACCAAGTGGGTGATTTTTCCGTCGGTTTGCTCCCAGATTTCGGGCCCTGTCGACTCATAGTGCGCTGTGGTGTTGGCCAGGTTGTCGTACTGATTGAACCAAAATGAATTGGGGATTTCTTTGCTCAAGCGGTCAGCGATGGAGTAGTAGGAACGCTCGTCATCGGGCTCCACGTTGGTTGGGCACACGATGACTTCGGCGCCCACTGCCTTGAGTAGATCGATTTTTTCCTTAGACTGCTTGTCGCTGGTGGTGAAGATGCATTTGTAACCAAGTACTGCCGCGGCAATGGCCAGGCCCATACCAGTATTTCCTGATGTGCACTCGATGATTGTGCCACCCGGCTTGATTTTTCCTTCCTGCTCGGCGACTTGGAGCATTTTGAGTGCCATGCGATCCTTGATGGAGTGGCCTGGATTGAAGGTTTCGACTTTACCGTAGACCAGGCAAGGGAGATCTTCAACGACTGCGTTGAGCTTTACCATTGGGGTATTGCCAATGGTCTCGAGTATGTTCTGAAATACTTTCACTAAATATCAATTTTGCGCGCAAAGGTAGCAAGCAATTCTTCTCTATACTGGTCTGCGACACATTTCCTTGTAGTTGTGTTTCCTTGATCAATCAAGATACCTTGAGCGAACAAAAAATTTCATGTCTTTGGCTCCGAGTGCCTCAGCAAGTTCGGATGACATGACCATATCAACCTCCTCTGGATAGAGATTTTCAGGGATCTTGCCAATTACTTTCGCATAGATTTTTGAACTGGATAGGGGATTAGTGATTTCAATGTAGGTGCGCTCACTGGCTTTGCGGTGCATCACAAAATAACCGGAGGCAGGGGCATCTTTCTTCCAGTAGGCCACTTCATTTTTGGAGGGTGGGGTACTGCCGTTAAGGCCATCGAGAAACTGTGTCTTGTAGCGCTGATCAACTTCCGTTATTCCAGGAGTTTCTTCGCGGCGCTCCCCACTCAGTACGAGGAGATCATCTTCGGGCACCTTGATCCAGCCGATCTCCAGTACTTGCCCTGTGCTCAGGTTATTGTTGCGAATGCGATTGCGGTTTGTGAGTAGTCCTGTGGGCATGTCAAAGTAAATGCGGGAGATCCGAAATAAATTGTCCTTCGGTTTTACCCTGTATCGAACAGGTATATAGTCCCTGCGATTGCGAAAAATGGGCAAACGATAGACCATGCGCTCCTCGGCAAGTGGCACCTTGACCAATTTGGGCATCTTGCGGCTGTCCATCTCAGGATTAAGATGTTGGAGTACTTTTTTTGTTGTACCGTAGATGCGAGACAAGCTGTAAGGCGTGTCATAGCCAGATACTTTATGAAAGATCACTTTTCCTAATTTGTCGTCGTGTTCGACAAAGATGGGTGCATTGTCTGACTGAGCAGAAAGAAAGATGGGCCCCAGAAGCAGGAGAAGATACATTTGAGTCCGGCAAAAAGTCACGCTGCACATAGGGCAAAGGTATGATATATAACAACTATATTTAATGTTTAACAATCTGATATGAAGGCAGTGGTGATCATCCCGGCGCGATACGAATCGAGCCGATTTCCGGGCAAGCCTTTGGTCGACCTGGAGGGCAAGAGCATGATAGAACGGGTATGTGGGCAAGTTTCGCAAGCGTCTTCCATTTCAAAATTTTGGGTGGCCACGGATGATGATCGCATCTATCGCCATTGTGATAACGCAGATTTGCCTGTGGTTATGACATCGGTAGATCATCGGTCAGGAACAGAGCGGGTCGCAGAAGCCATAGCAGAGCTCGATGCAGAGGTGGTGGTCAACGTCCAGGGCGACGAACCCTTTATTGATCCGGCCCATCTGGATCTGCTGGTCGATACGTT
>CAJQNM010000462.1 GCA_905479665.1 uncultured Saprospiraceae bacterium | reverse complement strand
AATTTCCTCATACCTAAGTATTAAATCATTAATTAGTTGCCCCGTCAGCCCGATCTGCTTCGAGGTAAGGCCAGTATTGGCATATAGTAGACACTTCATCACTGAATAAATTAATTTATCTTAAGCCGATCTATGATCGCTTTGGTCAAAGATTCTACTTGTTTAGTACGCGGTTCAGGAGAGAGAGCGATTTTTGTTTCAGAATTTCCACATGCGACAAAATAACCATGCTTGTCACAAAATAGAAGATGCCTTGCGACTTCCATTCTGATTGATTTTTTATCCATGTCTGCCAACTCTAAGATGGCCACCTTGCATTCTTCGATGGTCTTGGGACTCCTGACGGCCCGACAATTCGCAAAATATGCCTGTCCCAATGCAAGGACAGGTTTTCCAATTTGCAATGCTTCCCATCCGATAGTACCTGTCAGTGTACAAACCAGATCGGCATGCAACAAGAGCTTATTTGAAGGAATCGCTAAATCCACGAGCTCCACATTTTCAATTCCTGCAATCTCATTATAAAAATCCATGGAACGGAAGAGCGCATTGGGTGCTTTTCGCTGATTGAATTGATTGGGATGTTCCTTGACGAGAACTCTCCAGTTTTTTGGGACACTATCTGCCAACATCCGGATAACCTTTAGCTGATCCTCAAACTCGCCTCCCAGTGGATGGCTAGTCCGTTCTGGTTGCATATGCAATGCCATCAGCACATAGTACCCATCCAAGCTGGGGCTCCCACTAAGTCGATTATATGTATAGTTTTGGTACAGGAGTCTCGTCATTGGACCTATGATCACAATTCGATACCAAAGATTATTTCTGATATTATGCAAAGAAGTAAAGTGCAGAACTTCTTTCTTTAATAAAGGAGCCAATAGACCTTGTCCAATATTTGTGACGATTTTAGAAGCCCATCTAAAAAATAGTAGTACGCCGGAAAGATTAGATTTTCCGCGAGCCTGCTTTGTTGATCGGGTTGCATATGCTTCAAAGTATGCATTTTTAGCCGACCATGCCTCCAGAACTGAAGCTGAAAGCTCTGCTTCCATATCCGCAATAGAAGTATTTTTCTCAAAGTCTTCTGGAATTTCAGGAAGCCCACGATGATCAAATAAGAGCGAATATCCTGGTAAATAGTGATATTCCAAGAGAATTATCTCTACCTCTTTGTGGATTAGTACTGAGTAAAATATATAAGAAAAAAAGGAGTGAGGTGTATTGAATGCTAACGCAAAATCGAATGTATACTTTTTACAAACATGAAGAAAATACCCAATTAAATACCGGAATAATAGATCCTTCTTTTTAGAAGATATACCGAGTGAGCCTGATCTATCACATAATCTATAGAACATTTCTCTTTTGGATTCCAACTCTTCTGGAATATCTTCTTTCTCTATAACATATGCTGAGGTTATCTGAGTAAGACTGTCTTCAAAAAGCAGATCTGAAAACGGCACACAATACAATCTACTTCCAAAATGGTCATGAAATAGCGAAAGTGAATCCTCATCGCCATAATAGATTTCGCTGCTGGCACCGAGGCAAAATCCACTTCCAATCCTAAATACGTTGTCAATTTTCAAAAGCGTTTCAAAATGAAATTGTTGATGTGCATCAATAATTGCTATCGAATATTCATTCATATCACTTGCATTCACTTCACTCGTAATTTTGACATGCACTGACCACCTACCTGCATACGCTCATCAAGCGCATTTTATCTTCTGTATGTGATCTTGGTCTTGATCTTTAACTTCTCTGAGTTATCTTTCTAAGAGGGGCTGACCTCTGTGTCTAGCAGCTGAGGTGCGTTTTCCCAGCAACGATTCATAATATCGCGGCCTCATTCCATCACCTGGTCGTATCACTCTGATATTGTCCCTGGTATATACCCCTCCTTCTTCAATATCCTCCACCACATAGATGGAGCGTTTGAATCGCCTGCTCTTTTCTTCTGATTTTTGTGCATTCAATTGAGTCTTACCCAAAGCCTCCCAGGCCCTTGTTGCTTCAAAAGTCAATCGAGTAAATTCCTCAGGTTCAAGCGAAAAACTACTATCAACCCCTCCCTCAGACCGGAGCATGGTCAAGTGTTTTTCGATGACTCTGGCACCCAATGCGATCGAAGCAATTGGGGCACCCAAACCCATGGTATGATCAGATAACCCAATAACGCAATCATCAAAGATTTCTGCCAATACCGGTATTGTCCTCAAGTTTGATGCAAGCGGAGAAGCTGGGTAGGTACTGGTACATTTTAGAATAACAATGTCCTGACATCCAGCACTTTTTAGAACATCAATTGATTCAAGCAGGTCACTTAATCGCGAGGCTCCAGACGAAATAATCACTGGCTTTCCTGTACTTGCAACTTTTCGCAATAATGGATGATGATCACTTTCGAATGAGGCTATCTTATAGCAAGGGACATCTAAATCCTCCAAAAAATCAACCGCCGATTCATCAAATGGACTTGAAAAGGCTTCTAACCCTAGGGTTCGAGCCAGCTTAAAAAGTGGCTCATGCCACTCCCAAGGAGTATAGGCCTCTTGGTATAACTCATATAGATTTCTCCCATACCAAGGCGATTCCTGATCATCTATTTCGAATAAACCCCCATGATGATCAATTGTTAAGGTATCTGCTGTGTACGTTTGGAGTTTAATGGCATCTACCCCTGCGGCCGCTGCAGCCCTCACGATTGTCTCAGCCTTCTGGTACGATCCATTGTGATTGCCAGAAAGTTCTGCAATGACGAACGGTCGATGTTGCATTCCAATCCAACGATTTCCTATTTTAAGTTCCTTAGTCTGTTTCATTTCCAAGTATTTCGCCAATCTTAAATTCGTGCTGCGACTCGTTTCGAAAAACACTCAATGCGATGGCACCAGTTCCACATTTCACCACTATTCGATCTTCTTCTATTCCCAATATCGTACCATTGGCATCCAAGTAATGAAACCCGGTGTCGCTATCTTGTGCCCGCGAAAAAATTATTTTATGCTCCTTGTAGAACGAATGTGCTCCCGGGTAAGGCGGTGCTAGCGCCCTGACCCAATCAATTATTCTTCTTCGCGACCACG
>CAJQNM010000461.1 GCA_905479665.1 uncultured Saprospiraceae bacterium | reverse complement strand
CAAGATTCAGGAATGGCAGATTGACAATGTTCTAAAGTGGAATAGATCTTTCGGAAAGCACAATTTTGATGCAACCTTTCTGGCATACGCAGAAAAATTCAATTATTTCCGGGACAGGACCACTGCTGGCATATTTGACCCCAGCGATGTATTGGGTTACAACAATCTTTCATTGGGAACAGCTATTTCGCTTACAGGAGCAAACAATTTAAATCTCGGGGATGAACAAAGTACCGGAGATGCACTGATGGGACGTATAAACTACAGCTATGACTCGCGGTATCTCGTTAGTGCTACCCTGAGGAGAGATGGTTATTCCGCCTTTGGGGAAAACAATCGTAGGGCCTCATTTCCATCATTGGCCCTGGGTTGGGTCCTTTCTGAAGAGGACTTTTTTAAATCTCAGAAAATCGATTTTCTCAAGCTCAGACTCTCTTATGGAGAAAATGGCAACCGGAATATCGGACGCTATGCGTCGCTTTCTCAATTGTCTGCAGGCAAGAACCTGATCGTCGATGCAAGTGGAGCAGTGCAAGAGGTTTCAACACTTGATAATACCACTATGGAAAATTTGAACCTTAAGTGGGAGCGCACAGCCGCATGGAATTTTGGTATAGATTTTAGCGTGGCAAATAGTGTGGTCGATGGATCTATCGAATACTACAATATGGTCACCAATGATTTGTTGGTGAGGCGAGTATTGCCAAATATCATCGGGTTTTCAAATGTATTCACCAATCTCGGTGAGGTAAAAAACACTGGCGTTGAGTTGCTCATAAATACCCGAAACATGAATCGTGAAAAATTTGGATGGTCAAGCACATTTAATTTTTCACTAAATCGCAACAAGATCATTTCTTTGTACGGTGACCTTGATGAAAACGGCGATGAACTAGACGATGTCACCAATAGATGGTTTATTGATCAATCGATCGATGCAATTTGGGATCTGAATATTCTCGGTGTTTATAAAACAAGCGAATCCGACCAGGCTGCCAATTTCGGAGTATTCCCGGGTGATTACAAACTGGAGGACAAAAATAGTGATGGTGTCTATACAATTGAGGATCGTGATTTTCTTGGGCACTCTACACCGAGGTTCCGCTGGACATTCGTAAATAATTTCAGGTTTGGTCAAAATGTGGATTTTGCTGTAGAGTTGTATTCACATTGGGGTCAAAAAAGGGCATTTAATCCGGCAAAAAATCGAGACGGATTTATTGATCGAACCAATTCACTGCAGACACCATATTGGACGACAGACAATCAACTCGATGACTATGCCCGGCTGTTTTCCAGTGATGGCAGCGCCAGCTTTAATGCTTACAGAAAGGGGTCTTTTATTCGACTCCAAAATATTACTTTGAGTTACACCCTCCCGCAACAGCTAATCAGTAAAGTAAACATTAAAAATTTGCGGGTCTATGCGAATATCAGAAATGTGGCTGTATGGGCCCCGGATTGGGACTTGTACGATCCTGAAGCAAGCGAAGTAGATGGCACTGCCGGATTAGTACCTACTCCCCGGTATTACACGATCGGCCTCAATCTGTCGCTTTGATATTTACTAAATCTAATTTAACTCGCAATTAATCATAGCCATTATGAATTTCAAAATAAACTTCGCTTCTCGAATCCTTCTTATCGGAGCAATAACTTTTCTTGCAGTAACCAGTTGCAATAAAGATTTTCTCGAACCGGAAGAACTTTCATTCTTTACTCCAGCTAATGCATTGATTAATGCAGATGGCATGAGGGCATTGCTATCTAAGGCGATGACTAATCTTCGGTCTGAATTTTACGGTGATGGCGCACCGATGATTACCGAGAATGTCTTTTCAGAAGTCGCTGTTGAAGGCACCACTGATAAATCTGGACCTGCACAGGATCTAAATTTGCTGATCTTACCCGATGCAAATTTAAATAGTGCCAATACTAATCGCATCGGTTGGTTTTGGGTGCAATGGTATGAGGGTATCAAATTTGCAAATACGATAATTACCAGGATAGATGATGCCGAATACAGCTCAGAAGGTGAGCGCAATGAGATTCTGGCCGCTGCCTATTTTCACCGGGCATATCGCTACTATCGTCTGACCCAACAATTTGGAGATGTACCAGCCATTATGGAAGAAATCAGTACACCTAAATTGGATTTTGCAACAACAACCCGCGAAGCTATTCTGGAGAGGATGAAATCCGACCTGCAGCAGGCCATTGGTTGGCTACCAGAGACGACCAACAAAGGTGAAGTAAGCAAGGGAGCTGCATTGCATTTGATGGCCAAGATCAACCTGGCAATGACTGACTTCGATGGAGCGATCGCAGCCGCCAGTCAACTCATTGATGGTGGTGCGCATGCTTTGATGACTGAACGGTTTGGGTCTGAAAGTGCTAATCCCGATCGCAATGTAACCTGGGATTTGCACCGACCAGAAAACAAAAGTATTCCAGTTAACACAGAAGGTATACTTAATGTTATTTCCCGACTCGGGTTTGACGGTGCCGGTAGTCGCACCAGCCTCATGCGTCAGGCTGTGCCCCTTTGGTGGCGCTTTATCAACACCCCTGATGGAGCGAATGGAATGAGTGACAATCCCGCAGCAGAAATACCTCACGTTCTATCATATGGTCGTGGCATTGGCCGCAATCGAGGTGTGCCATACAGCACAAAAAGAATCTGGAATGACGACAATGATGAGCGACATCTGTTTCCCAACTGGGTGCGAATGGAAGACATCACTTACAATGCCGCCAGCCTCAAGGAAGCTGCTAATCCGTTCTACGATCAGCCTCTTCAATTATTTACCGACGATGGTGTACTTCTTTGTTCTGATACAATAAGAAATTGGTATGATTTTCCACAATACAAATTATTTATTCCGGATCCTGAGGCCTCAAAGCCTAGCGGTGGTCATTCAGATTGGTATGTTTTCCGCCTGGCAGAGACCTACTTACTCAGAGCAGAAGCACACTTTTGGAAAGGAGATCTGGCCAGTGCTGCAGAAGACATCAATCAGGTAAGACGAAGAGCTAATGCCTCCGACATTCCAGCATCTGAAGTGAATATTGGTACAATCCTGGATGAAAGAGCCCGTGAGCTGTACTATGAAGAACCGCGCAACACGGAGCTAACGCGGATCGCTCTTATTCTGGCACAGACTGGAAAGACTGCTTACAATGGCAAATCCTATAATCTGGAAAATTTTCATACCGACAATTTCTGGTTTGATCGGATCATGGAGACAACAGATTTTTACAACAAGGGGGTTAAGACGATTCATGGTGATGAATATACGATGAGTCCTTACCATTCACTCTATCCGGTACCAGCAAGTGCCATTAATGCAAACACACAGGGAATAATAAACCAGAATCTTGGTTATCCTGGAGCCGAGAAGAATGTTGCCCCGTTAACTAGTATTCCTTAAGTGAGTTGTAGCGAAAAGTAGCAGCCAATAGTACTATTGGCTGCTTTTAATTTTACGACCCTAAACGATTGAAAATAATCTTAGTATGAAATCAAACGTAGCCTCGATTGCTGCTCTATTGATCTTTTGCGCTGGATTTAATTTTGGCCTGTTTGCCCAAGTAACTGCTGTGCAGCATGGGTCCTCTATTCATGTTTCGATAGATGGCAAATATTTCACGCAGTATATATTTTCACAGGATGAAAAATATCCCTATTTCTATCCCGTAAATGGGCCCTCAGGAGCGAGCGTGACCTCTGCTCGAAATGGTACCTATCCGCATCACAGCTCGCTTTTCTTCGGTTGTGATCGTGTAAATGGAGGAAATTATTGGCAGGAAGAATTGCACCGTGGTCAAATCATCGGTCTACAAACGAAAATCCTGGATACGGACTCGTCAAAAGTCGTCATCGCACAAGAATGCATTTGGACCAGACCGGACGCCAAATCACCAATCAAAGATTTTCGGACCATCACAATTAGCGCACCGGCCGATGACGTGTACCAATTGGATTTTGATATCGAGATGGAGATGTTGATGGATGTGGAAATCGAACGGACCAATCATTCTCTCTTTAGTGCGCGAATGGATCCAGACCTAGCAGTCATCAATGGTGGAAACATGGTCAATGCGCAGGGTGAACAAGGAGAAAAAGAAACCTTTGGCAAAGCATCTGCCTGGATGGATTATTACGGATCGAGGGGAGACTTCAACGAAGGATTGGCGGTCTTACAACATCCGGAAAATGCATGGTTTCCTGCTCCGTGGTTTACCAGAGATTACGGATTTATTTCACCTACGCCCATGTACTGGCCAGAGGATGAGGAGCAGGGCACACAGCTTTCGAAGGGACAAAAAGTGATATTGCGGTATCGTGTTTTGATTCACAAGGGCACTACTCAGGAGGCAAAAATTGCCGAGGCCTACGATAGATATTGTCAAGAGTAATAAGAAGCAGCAAAGCTGTTTCGTACTAATGTATTCCACAGATTCGATAACGATCGTTCTAATATTCGAATAAAAATGAAAGAAAAAAATATTGACCACCTCAATCGTCGGCAATACCTGAAGAAAACGGCTGTTGCTGCTGCTGGTGTGATGGCCTTGCCGACGATTGTTCCATCGTCTGTCTTTGGCAAGGACGCACCCAGCGAAAAAATTACGATCGGTCAAATTGGTTTCGGTCGCATTGCCCAAAGCCACGATCTACCGGAAACCTTAAAATATGATGCTGCACGCTTTGTCGCCGTAGCAGACTGCGACTTGAAGCGAGCACAAGAAGGCAAATCCTTTATCGAGAATTGGTACAAGGAGCATAAAGGAACAGAGAAGATGGTTGATGTCAAGGTCTACCAGGATTACCGAGAGATGCTGGCGGACTCCAGCATCGATGCAGTAATCATAAGTACACCCGATCACTGGCACGCGCAACCAGCGATGGAGGCGGCAGCAGCAGGAAAAGATGTGTATCTTCAGAAGCCCACCTCACTGACAGTGGCTGAAGGACGTGCTTTGGCCAACTGCGTGAGAGCCAAAAATGTTATTCTGCAGGTCGGCACTCAGCAACGATCATCTTCGCAATTTAGAATTGCTGCCGAGCTGGTTAGAAATGGTCGAATAGGACAATTACACACTGTGCGTATCGGATTGCCGGGAGATCCGCCAGGTGAAAATGAGCCACTCATGGCTGTACCGAAGACACTCGATTATGACATGTGGTTGGGGTCGACACCCGAAACTTACTACACCGAAAAAAGAGTACATCCTCAAGGTGATTACTCAAGACCGGGCTGGCTTCGTTGCGAGCAGTTTGGAGCAGGGATGATCACAGGTTGGGGTCAGCACCACCTCGACTCCGCCCACTGGGGAATGAACGCAGAATATACGGGCCCGATCGAAGTCGAGGCACTGGCTGAATTTCCCAGATCCGGTCTCTGGGATGTGCACGGAGACTTCATGGTCAAAGCACTCTATGAAGACAATGTCTCTATGTTTATCAGTGGCGGATATACCAATGGCATTCGATTCGAAGGAAGTGAAGGGTGGATCTTTGTCTCACGTGGCAGTTACTCAGCAACTGCCAGTGATCCGGTGTCTCAAAAAGCAAGTGCCCAGGCATTAGACGCCAGTGATCAGTCCATACTCGCCTCAACGATAGCCGACAATGAAACCAAACTCTATGTCAGTGAGGATCAACACGGTAATTGGTTGGATTGCATTAAGTCACGCAAGCAGCCGATTTCACCGGCCGAAGTAGGGCACCGAGTTTGCTCTACTTGTCTCATCAGTCATATAGCCATGAAACTTTCAAGAAAACTTTATTGGGATGCCGCCAACGAGCGCTTCCGGGATGATCCCGAGGCAAATGCCATGTTGTCCAGGACGCAACGAGGTCCCTGGGGTTATCTGAACAGTGAGTTGCTACAAAACGACTAGATCCTCATTCGGTACCATGAGGTCTCGACTTCGCCATGAATGAAAAGAAAAGAGTAACGATGCATGACCTTGCTCAGAGGCTTGGGGTCTCCGTCACTACTGTGTCCCGAGCGCTTCAAGACCATCACAGTATTGGTAGGAAGACCAAAGACTCTGTCAAGAAGCTTGCCGACGAATTGGGATACCAACGCAATTCCATGGCAGCTGCGCTGAGGAAGAAAAAATCGAATACCATCGGTGTTATCGTTCCTCAGATTGCACGACCTTTCATTTCCTCCATGATCAGTGGTATCGAGCAAGTTGCGAATGAGGCTGGATTTAGTGTATTAATTTCACAGTCTTCAGATCTCTACCAAAAAGAGGTGAAACACGCCTCTTCTCTTTACTCAAGTGATGTAGACGGACTCATCGTGTCCCTGGCCATGGAAACACAGAATTATGATCATTTCTCCCCCTTTTTAGATCATGATGTGCCAGTCGTGATGGTCGATCGAGTTACCGAGAAATTAGAGGTGGATAAGGTCATCATCAACAATTTTAGCGCAGCTTTTCAAGCCACCGAACATCTGATTGCATCTGGGTATCGCAGAATCGCTCATATGGGCGGTGCGGCTCACCGCAATATTTATCGCGAGCGAAAGAAGGGGTATTTGGCAGCCTTGCAAAAGCATGGCCTGGTGACTGAAGAAGCATTGATCACAGACACGATCTTAAGTATTGATGCTGGAATCGAAAGTACCAGAAGGCTGATGAATCTTGCCAATCCTCCCGATGCCATCTTCGCTGCAAACGATACGACCGCTGTTCAGTCCATCCTTTATTTGCAAGAGCTAGGAATAGATGTGCCACAAGAGGTTGGCGTAGTCGGCTTCAATAATGACCCGATCAGTGTGATTGTACAACCAAATCTTACCACTGTTTCTCACCCCGCCGATGAAATGGGTATTGCTGCGGCAAAACAGCTTGTGGATAAGATCGACGGGGAGAGGCGGGGTATTGAGACAATAACTATTGAAACCGAATTAATTGTCAGGGATTCAAGCACGAAGAGAAGCACCAACCCTGCGGAAAAATCGACAAAAGGTTTAATTTCAAGAGATGTTCAAAATGTTCAAAATATCATTTAGTAGTGCAATCTTTTCTTTCCTCTTTCGCTGGCAGGTTATGTGTTTGCTTGTCATCATTGTCACGTGGGTATTTCCCATAGAAAGGATTCATTCGCAAGAGAAGAGTATCATGACCCTAGTGGTAAAGGCTGGGGATTATGATCGATTGAACAGTCCGGTTTCAATCTCCTTGGAAGGACTCGGGGTGCGTATTACCTCAGATGACCATCGACTCTTTGATGTCGAGAATGATGTTAAAGTTCCTATCCAGATGCAGGCCGATAGACTGACGTGGATTTTGTCAGGGCCGACCCTGGCAGGTAGCCAACGCACCTTTGAGCTTCAGCAAAGAGAAGACCCGAACGAGGCAGTTAGTTTGTCGACGATCAGCGCCAGGAAACAGAATGGAGCCATTTCGTTTGAGCAATCCGGGAGGAAGATTCTTCGCTATCAGTTTGTCAAAGAGGAAGCCCCTTCGGGAGCGTCGGACCTCTACGAACGTGGCGGATTTATTCATCCCTTGTGGTCGCCCAGGGGTGAAGTTTTGTCGCGTATCCAGCCTCCAGACCACTTTCACCACTATGGTATCTGGAATCCCTGGACCAGCACAACTTTCGAGGGAAGGGATATCGACTTCTGGAACCTCGCTCAAGGGCAAGGAACGGTCAAAGTAGTGGCACGACCCATCGCAGTGAGCGGGCCTGTTTTTGGAGAATTCTCAGCTCGCCATGCGCACGTCGACCTCACCGCTCCGCATCCGTCCGGAGCGAAGGAAGTCTTGGATGAGGAGTGGGTGGTCACGGTCTGGAGTAATGGCTCACCAGATGACGTAAGGCTAATAGATTTTCACTCTACGCTCTATTGTGCCACAGATAGTCTGTTTAAGATTAATGCATATCGGTATCAGGGTTTCAGCTTCCGGGCCACCGAAAAATGGGATGATCAGACTGCACGACTCCTCACCTCAGAAGGCAAGGATAAGAGTGATGGCAATGGTACCAGAGCAAGATGGTGTGATATTCGAGGTGTCTCTTCTACCGGTCAGTCGGGAATTTTATTCATGTCCCATCCGCTTAATTACAACTTCCCGGAGCAGGTAAGGATATGGCCTACCGGAATGAATGGGGGAGTGGAAAATGTATTCTTCAATTTCAATCCTGCGCAAGAACAAGATTGGATTTTGCACCCTGGCAAGGCTTATAGCCAAAGGTACCGGATGCTGGTCTATGATGGGCAACTCAGCCCCGAGCAATTAGAGATACATTGGCAAGATTATGCTCACCCACCTTCGGTAGAAATTTTAATAAATTAATCCTTTTAGCAATGGAGATTTTCGATTTGTATAAACTCCAACTCAAGCTCTCTGCTACTACAAATAATTCTGAAAAAATTTGACATGGCACGATACTCTGTCTTCAAGATCTCTGAAAGGAAAAATAGCAATGCAGTAATTCTTACAGCGGCTATTCTTTCCTTATTCCTTTTGAGCGCATGTAATCAGGGCGTCGTAAATAATACCACCACCGATGGGATGGTATTTAGTGGAGCGCCAGGTGAAGTTAAATTAATGACTTTAAATCCGGGGCATTTTCATGCAGCACTCGTTCAAAAATATAAGTATGAACAAGTTGATTCAGTGGTACATATTTACACACCTGAAGGGCCTGAATTGCAGGGCCACCTCAACAGAATAAACAACTTCAATGAGAGAACTGATGATCCAACAAATTGGCATTCCAAATTACATGCCAGCGAGAACTATTTGAAGAATATGATCAGTGAAAAGCCAGGTAATGTGGTCGTCATTTCTGGCAACAACAAACGTAAGATAGATTATATCCAGGCTGCTATTGATGCGCGATTAAATGT
>CAJQNM010000460.1 GCA_905479665.1 uncultured Saprospiraceae bacterium | reverse complement strand
CCTGTTCCGAGAAAATTGTGAAGAACCACAGCGAGCCACCAGTCGGAAATAGGGGTAAACCACTCGTTGATGCGTTCATCCCAGCCGGCTTCCTGAGCCTGGCTTAGGTGGGGGAGAAATAGCAATAGGATAACGGACACAATTTGGTTCACTCGCATGTTCATACTTTTCGTTGGGGGTTTAAGGTATCAAAATGGTAAGAGATCTGGAAACGCACCGCTAACGCACAGCCCTCGCACTTGGATAATAGTTGTTGCAATGCCTTCCTACGTCTTTGACAAATCCCAGTGGCAAATCTTCATGGCAAGCCACAATCCAGTTTCCGTCGGAGCCAAAGGATGGCAAAGTCGCGCGACCCAGGAATTTCTCGATCAGCTCTGGATTAAGATTTTCACGTGGATAGGGTGGCAGACATGCCATTTGTTGTGCCAGTGCAATATCAGGGATGAGTCGCTTTTTTCGATCGAGTGCACCTAGGGTCAATAGAGGGCGACACTGTAGATGCTGACTGAGGGATTGCAGATCGTCAACAAACCCGTCGGTTAATGCAGAAAGATAGCCCAATGAATTTTGCAATATGGTATGTCCAGCCAGGGAAAAGTCAAGTTTGTTGTATTTCTTGAAGTGCGCAGCCGATTTCTTTCTTCGATGTGTGCTGACATTCTCATCTGTCTTTTGAAAAACACCCATACAGAGGCCTTCACCCCGTACACGGTGTGGAAAAAAGCGCAGCATAGGTATGTGCTCGCTGATCGAGGGGTAAATATTCCACTCTTCTGGAGGGGAGATGCGGATCGGATTCAAATCACTGCGATGTGCAAAGTGATTTTCGTTTTCCGTGCGGTTCCATGTGCAGGTGCTGTAAATCAAAACGCCGTTTGGTTTCAATGTGGGAAGGACATGATTGAGAATTTCTTCCTGCATGCTCACACACTGCTTCACCAGTCCTGCTGAGTATTGCTTCCGCGCAGCTTCAGACTTGCGCAACATGCCTTCGCCAGAACACGGTGCGTCGATCAGAATCATATCGAAAGTGGGACCGAGTGTCTTTACTGCGGCACTATTTGACTTGGCCAGCACCACATTTGTTGCACCCCATTTGGTCAGGTTTTCTTCGAGGGTGGCATGTCGTTTTGGGTCGACCTCATTGCAGATCACCAATGCTTCGGGATAGGCATCGATAAGAGGTAAGCTCTTGCCTCCGGGCGCAGCGCACATGTCTAAGATCCGTTGTGGAGCAATGTCTAACTGCTGGAGAACATAGTTCAGAAACATGGAGCTCGCTTCCTGCACATAGTACCGACCTAGATGAAAATCAACTTCGCGATTGAAGTGGGGCCGGTTTTTTAAATAATAGGCATCTGCACACCACGGCACCGGTTCAGTCATTGCAACCTTAGCTCCTTGTTTGCGTGGATTAAGACGTATGCTGGTCACGCCTTTTTCCTGTAGGCTGGCAAATAATTCTTTTTTCTCTGCGTCATCTAGAATTCCAACCAATGACCCATCTAGGAGATCCTGCCAAGACATCACGAGTCTCCGAAAAATTCACCTTTAAATTCATCCAGCTCGCGCCGTTCTCGTTTTGTCGGTCTGCCTTCACCGCGCTCTCGGCGTTCAGGCGAAGCTTTGCCGACAAACCAATCTTCAAATTTGCGCATCTCCTCTTCAGAAGTCTGATTTATGTAGGCAGCTTGAGCAAGAGGGGCAGAAACTCTTTTTTCCAAGAGTTGCACGACTTCAAAAATCAGATTAAATCCATTCTTATGAACGTGCACTTTATTCCCCACGGTGAGGAGGTAGGAAGGTTTGATTTTAAGGTCATCTACTTTTACTTTGCCTTTGCGGCAGGTATCGCTGGCAAGTGTACGTGATTTAAAAATCCGAACACTCCAGAGCCACTTGTCGATTCGTACTTTTTGCAAAGTGCTTTCTTAACTAGGCTTCTTTGAGCGGAGGCAGCTGCATGTCAAAAGATTCGAGCAGTTCGACCATATGTTTGGCAACGAAATAATCTCGGTACCAACGCTTGTCTGATGGCACAATAGTCCAGGGTATTGTGCTCTTGTTGATCGCATCTTCATAGCAATCCATATATTTATTCCAGTGCTTACGTTCTTCCCAATCACCTGGATTGTGCTTCCAGTTTTTGCGAGGGATATCAATGCGTTCTTGCAGTTTTTCGAGCTGACGCTCTTCAGAAATATGCATGTAAAACTTTACCACTTTAGTACCGTTGTCAAACTGCAATAGATCCTCAAAGGCATTAATCGCATCAATTCGTTTGTTTGCATGTTCCTCCGAAATCCATTTATGTACCCGCTGGATAAGCACATCTTCGTAGTGCGATCGATTGAAGATCTGGATGTGACCTTTGTGCGGAGCCATTTTATGACATCGCCAGAGGAAATCATGGGCAAATTCGTGGTCGGTTGGTTTCTTAAAGGCATAGGCCCACGTACCAGATGGACTGCAATAACGAAATACTTTTTTAGTGGTACCGTCTTTGCCGCTGGCATCCATACCTTGAAAAACCACCAGTAGGCTGTGTTTGCCCTCGGCATACATCAAGTGCTGGAGATCGCCCAGGCGCTTACTTAATTCGATGCGCTTCTTGATGCACTCTTCCTTGTTAAGTCCTTTGGGGGCATCGGTGTCAATCTTCTTTAATTTCATGTATTAGATTTCAGATATGAGACGCTAGATGTCAGACTTTGCGTCGTGGAGTGTGAAAAATGAGCTAGTGTTCAAGTCGCTAAAGTAAGGAAAGCTGCCAATAAGCATTCCCTCTCTGAGGGCTTAGCATTGGATCGCTGGGGAGCGGGCTCACTGAAAAGTGTTTTTGTCCCAATAAATATTAATTCAGCTGAAGTGCATTCGAAGCGAGTCTCGCGTCTTGTGTCTTAAGATCTAATTCTTTTTATGGAGCATCAACTCTCCCACGTCACTTCGACCAAATTTCCTCCCTCATCCGTTTTAACAACGAGCAGATAATTTACATCAGACAACCCAAAATCAAGAATAGCAAAGGGAGCGCCCATTGCGTTAGTAGGATATAACCCTAAGCGCAACAAACTTAGCCGATTAATAAGCTCCTTGATAGCTTCAGCACTTTCCACTCTTATCAAATCGTCTATTTCTGTGGGATGCACTAAGTTTTGCTCTTCGATATATTTAAAAAAATCTAGTGTACTACCTCTCTTTAATAAGTCTGTAATCATATAGGCTTGACATGAGTGTAAGTGCGAGTCTAGATCATTAATAAAATGATCAACCTGGCTTATCAAGTCGGCAGAAATCTGCTCTTCTTCGAGCAAATATAAATCGAGATTAATCGATTTGTTTTTGAGTTTGGTTTGGCCTTCGTAAAAGTCGTTTGTGTTCGTATTTGGTATGAGGCCAAAATACTGAGAGTGTATACCTTGTATCTTCGTTTTCTGCTTGGGAATATCTTGATGATGACCTTTTAGACGGATTTCGCTCTTCTTTACGGTATAGGTCCTGGAGTTGTTAAAGTGAAATGTATCCCATTCGCGATCGAGCATCTTCGAGAGATCTCCACTCACTACTCTAGTATTGTAAAATGAAAAATGACTTAAATCCGGCAATCGATCTAGAAAGTCAAGATTATCTAATTGTCCTGCATTATGTAAATCAAGATCTTTCAAATTCGTCAAGCGACCCAAAGCCGAATGGTCTGTGATTTTTTTACAAGACTCGATTACCATTTTTTCGAGAGATGGACCGATCTCACCGATCGGTCCCATAGATGTTAAACTGCTCGCTTCGTGAATTCTAAGTTCCTTATACGGTTTTGAGATGATTTTCAGTAAAAGTGTGAGTTTTATCAAAATTAAACCCGGTGACCTTCTCGCGTTTGTAAATCAGTTTCAGTTCGTCAAGTTGTTGTAGATACCTTTGGCCATAAAATGTCCTTAGAAGTCTCTTTCCTTCCCCATAGTCATAGATTGTGATCTGTGATTGGGTTGACCTCATTTCTATACGTTCTACATTCAAAATCCGTCGCGGTTTATGTAGTTTACACCTGGCGAATTGTTCAGGCCCAAGTTCAAGGTTCTTTTGTCTGGCATCTAAAATCTAGCATCTGGCGTCTAAAACTCAAAGTTCAAAGTTCCAAATCTTTCGTCTTGGCTCTAGCCTCTCGAAGTCTCGTAGTCTCGAAATCCCCAACTCTCGAAATCTCCCTTCAATTCATCCGGCTCCGCTTAATCAGATAGGACTGTAAGATGGGCTTAAATCCTTCACTGATATCTGCGGTAACAAAGTCAATTTTGTATTGCAAGCATTTTAGACGGAGCTTCTGCTCAAATTCCTTCATTTTTTTCACATACAGATCTTTCACACTATTGGGCTGCACCTTGACACGCTCTCCCGACTCTACATCGACAAACATGTAGGGACGATTTTCAAATTCGAAGTCGATTTCCTTGCTCTTATCTACGACATGAAAAAGTAGTATTTCGTGTTTGTTGTGCTTCAGATGCTGTAGCGCAGCAAAAAGGTGATCGGGGTCTTCGACACGATCAAACATGTCACTGAAGATGACAATCAGTGATCGACGATGTATGCTGTCAGCGATCTGGTGCAAGGCATTGGAGGCGAAGGTTAATTTTTCCTCTTTGGCCTCTTTGATCGAATTTTCCAGATGATTGAGCAATAATTTATAGTGTTGAGTGCTGCTCTTGCAAGGCGTATGTACCTTGACCTCGTCTGAAAAGATGCTCAATCCAAAGGCATCACGCTGTTTGCGCAATAGGTGCATGAGAGAGGCAGCAGCCAGCGAAGACCATTTGATCTTATTGAGTGGAGCCCCACTATCGGCTGTGACATCAGGTAGATACATCGAAGACGACACATCCATCACGATTTGACAGCGCAGGTTGGTTTCTTCTTCGTAGCGCTTGGTAAACATTTTGTCGGTGCGAGCAAAGACTTTCCAATCGATATTCTTGGTGCTCTCTCCCTGATTGTATAACCGATGCTCGGCAAACTCAACCGAAAAACCGTGAAACGGACTCTTGTGTAGCCCGATTATAAAACCCTCGACGACCTGCTTGGCGATCAGTTCGAGATTGTTGAGGTTTTTTAGTTCGTATTGATCAAAGAAACTCATAGGCGTAAAATAAGAAAGGAGCTTTAGACAAAACGCCAAAGCTCCTTTTTCCGTATTCTTTAAACTGGAATCGCTTAGATTTCCACTTAAGACAGATGAGAATTTATCTTCTCCATCAATGCCTGCTTTGTGGTTGTCCCAACATGTCGATCTACAATCTCGCCTCCCTTGAAGAAGAGAATTGTCGGAATACTGCGGATCCCATATTTCATAGGGACCTCTGGGTTGGTATCCACGTTCATCTTGCCTATGGTGGCTTTGCCATCATATTCGGTCGCAAGTTCTTCAATAATGGGAGTGACCAATCGACATGGTCCACACCATTCTGCCCAAAAGTCAACTACTGCCAAACCATCGGAATCCATCGCAGATTCGGTAAAGTTGGTGTCTGTGAATTCAAATGCCATTTTATCTTTTAATTTTAGCTATAACTTAATCGCTGCAAGGTAACAAACGTTCCAGCTTTTATTCAATTGTGCCTTCCCGTATACTTTACTATCATGATGCACAACAGGATCAGGTAAGCTGAGGTTCAAACTACTGATCAAAGTGTCTTATGTTGTACAAATGCGGATGGAGAAAACAGCTCTTGCCGGTGTAGCCTTAGGGACCTTGGCGCTGATCATGCATCGCTCGCTTTCTGCGTCTGCCCTCGAGGTTTGGTATGGAAATGGGGTGTTTCGAATCTGTCGGGTCATGCTGGACTATACTTTTGGCTTGTTGCCTTTGCCAGGCACGTTTCTTCTAGTCTTGGTACTGGTCATCTTCCTAGCGCGCAGATTGCGGGGATGGCGCAAATGGAAGCTTGGCACTTTTGTGCTTAAGTTCATGGGGGCCATCGGTTGGATCCTCTTTTCATTCTATGCGCTTTGGGGTTTTAATTATGGCCGTGCTTCCGTTTCAGAACGTCTCAGTTGGAGTAAGGACAAATTGGATAAGAAGACACTGATCGAGATGGCCGAGCACTTCCTGGTCGATCTCAATGAGATCCGCGGCAACCTTAATGTCGAAGACCATTTTGGAGAAACCCGCAGCTGGCAGCAAAAGATTCGCTTTGATGCATATCCACTTGCACGTCAACTTGGCTATCAGGTGCCCGGTAGAAAACTCCGCTCACGGGAGTGGAAGCCCGTGGGGATCTTGTTGCGAATCGGCACCGCTGGTTTTTACAATCCGCTCACAGGGGAGTGCAACATTGACGGTGGCCTACACGATTTGCAAAAACCGTATGTGATCGCGCACGAGTATTTTCACGGATTGGGAGTGACCGGTGAGGGCGATTGCAATTTTCTGGCTTATCTGTTGTGCCACCATTCTTCAGATCCTTTTATCCGTTACTCGGGTGAGCTCGGATTCTGGCGCTATTTGCGCAGTGCCTTGTATCGCAATAGTCCCGAAGATTTTAAACTTGTCATGCAGAAATCTCTTCCGCAGATCCAGGAAGACATTCGGGCCATTGATGCGCAAATGGACAAATTTCCCGATATCGCTCCCCGTGTTCGAGACAAAATGTATGACACGTATCTCAAGAGCAACAAGATCGAAGATGGCATGGCCAGCTATGGCACTGTCGTCGGCATGGTCCTTAATTGGAAGCGGAATGGGGAGCAGCTATAGTACGTAGAGACTCCCATTTCATTTTTTAGGAGAAATGATTATCTTCCATACTAGAAGCTTTAAGGCAGCATTCCCTTCGGAAATCATGTTTTAGAGTCGGAACTACCCACCGGTTTTTATTTGCTAGCATCGAGCTTGCATCAGGTCTGTGGACCTGATGACCAAGGTCTGTAATCTCCACTTACATGCAATCGTGTAGGGGTAAGGTGCTGCCAATAGAAATTCGGAGAAATTATTATTGAAAGAGCTGAACCAAATTATTCATTAACAAATCACATTATGAAATCACTTCTACATCAACTATTCGTTTGTGTTTTCGTGTGCATGTCGACCCAAGCATGGGCACAATTTACAGCCCGCGGAACCATCACGGACGAAGAAAACCTACCTGTTATTGGGGCAAATGTTCTTATTCAGGGATCTACGATTGGTACCGTTTCAGACATTGATGGTACGTTCGAGCTTGAAATACCAGGCGAGGAGGCTGTCTTAGAAATCAGCTACACAGGGTACCTCACCCAGGAGGCTTCCGTATCACGATCCAATCCTGAGATCACACTAAGTTTGGAAGTCTCTTCTGAATTACTGGAGCAGGTCGTCGTGGTCGGCTATGGCACGACTTCGAGGGAAGCACTGACTGGATCACTCCAGGCGCTTGATGCCGCAGATATAGAGGGTGTACCCTTGGCGTCGATTGAGCAGACATTGCAAGGGAACATCGCAGGCCTGCAGTCCAATATGGGAAACGGTCAGCCCGGGGCAAATGTGCAGATCCGGATACGGGGACAAGGATCAATCACTGCTTCTAGTGAGCCACTCTTTGTCATCGACGGGATTCCGGTCGCGTCTGCCAACCTGACGGGCTCTGCTGAAACAAGCAATCCCTTAGCGTCCATAAATCCGAATGATATTCAGTCAGTTAATGTGCTCAAGGATGCATCGGCGACTGCAATCTACGGGGCACGTGCAGCAAATGGAGTTATATTAATCACGACGAAAACAGGTAGGAGTGGTAAGCCCAAAATTCGCTTATCTGCGCAGTATGGAATGAACAATTGGGCAGTCAGCAAAAAGAAACAGCTTCGCGGACTGACAGCATCAGAGTACACCGATCTATATTTGGAAGGAGAATTAAATCGAGACCGATCTTTGGAAGATGCGATTAGCAACTTTAATAATTCCTTTCCGGATCCAATCAGCGGTCTGCCAGCGGTCGATATTAACCCCGGCGCCGATGGAAGATCATGGACCTTAGGAGAAATCCGAGTGGACAATCGCTGGATTGATGAATTAAGCCGAACAGGAATAAATCAAGATTACAATTTTAATGTCTCTGGTGGGAACGAGATTTTCACCTACTACGCGTCAGCCGGCTATTTTAAGCAGGAGGCCCCGGTCATTTACTCCGAGTTGGATCGCTACTCCGCCCGGATTAATCTGGGTGTGCAAGCCACGGAGAAATTGAAATTTACCAACAACATGACCATCTCTCAAACAAGTCAGCAAGGCATGCGTGATGCGACTGCTTGGGCCAATCCACTTTACAACGGGTATTTACTTGCCCCGGTTATCCCAGCAAAAGATGCGGAAGGAAGAACCTATGCAGATCACAAGTCCTTCTTCATGGGGGGTAATAATCCCATCGGGAGTCTGAGTGGTGATGACAATGCGGAATGGAAAATAACCCGCATTATTGAGAATATCAGCGGAAGCTACAATATAGCGAAGGGGCTCAGTTTCAAAAGTTCGTGGGCTTTCGACTTGCTAAATTATCAGGAATTTTTCTTCCGAAATTCACGCTACGGAGATGGAAGAAATATTGGAGGTTCTGGCCAGGAATTGACACGCAATGAGATAAATTGGATCGGGACTCAAACACTTAATTATGATATGAAACTAGGTAGCAATCATAATTTGAATTTGCTGGTAGGTTATGAGGCCAATAAATCTAACCGGCGCA